>CAZFPW010000074.1:1658-10600 GCA_964520765.1 uncultured Novosphingobium sp. | reverse complement strand
CGGGTACGGGCGTTCGTGTGCGTGCGCTGACCGCGAACGGGCAGGCCCTTGCGGTGACGCAGGCCGCGATAGCAGGCGAGGTCCATCAGGCGCTTGATGTTCATCGCGGTCTCGCGACGAAGATCGCCTTCCACCGTATGCTCGGCGTCGATGGTCTCACGGATGTGCAGGACTTCCTGGTCGGTCAGGTCCTGGACGCGACGGCTGTGATCGATGCCGAGCTTGTCGGCGATCTGGCGGGCCTTGTGGGCGCCGATACCATGAATGTAGGTCAGCGCGACGATCACGCGCTTGTTGGTGGGGATGTTCACCCCGGCAATACGAGCCACTTAATTCTCCTGCTCCACAGAAGGGCCTTGTCCGAAAACCAGGCGGCCTTCTATCTCAACGCGTTACACCGGACGGAACGGCAAAAAGCCCGGTTGGGCGCACATCTGTAACGCCTGCCGGACTGACCCGCTTTGTCGAGTGAAGGGCGCGCTTACGGCGATTCGCGACAAGTGTCAACGCCTGCCCCGCCAACGCGCCAAGAGAGTGCCGGCAAGGCCGGCACCTCCAATGTTCCGATATGAACCTTTTAACCGATCGAGCCGGCCGCGTCAAAGCGCGGCGCGGATCACCCCGCGACGGATTGGGCCGCGATGATCCGTTCGATCGCCTCGGTGACGGCGTCCATCTCCGCCATCCCGTCGACGCGGGAGACGATGCCGCGCGCCTCGTAGATCGGCAGGATCGGCGCGGTCTTGGCGCGGTATTCGGCCATGCGGGTGCGGACCGTTTCCTCGTTGTCGTCGGGCCGGCGCTTGAACTCGTGCCCGCCGCACTTGTCGCAGGTGTTCGCGACCTTCGGCTGCTCGAACTTGTCGTGATAGCCCTTGCCGCAGCTCGCGCAGGTGAAGCGGCCGGTGATCCGCTCGACCAGGGCGTCCTCGTTCACGTCCAGCTCGATCACATGGTCGAGCTTGCGATCGCGCGCCGCCAGGATGCCGTCGAGCGATTCCGCCTGGGCGGCGGTGCGGGGATAGCCGTCGAAGATCGCGCCGACGTCCTTGCCCATCGCGTCCAGCTCTTCGCCGATCAGCGCCGAGACGATCTCGTCCGAGACCAGCTCGCCGCGCTCCATCACCGCCTTCGCCTGGAGGCCGACCGGCGTGCCGGCCTTGACCGCCGCGCGCAGCATGTCGCCGGTGGAGAGCTGGCGCATGCCGTGATGTTCGACCAACCGCTGCGCCTGGGTGCCCTTGCCCGCCCCCGGCGGTCCCAGCAAGATGATGTTCACGGCATTTACCCCTCTGAACGGATGACGGCCGGCCTAGCGGAGACGGCCCTTGAGTTTCGCCTTCTTGATCAGGTCGCCATACTGGTGCGCCAGCAGGTGCGACTGGATCTGCGTAATCGTATCGACCGTGACGTTGACCACGATCAGCAGCGAGGTGCCGCCCAGGAACATCGCCTGGATGCCCGTCTGCGCGATCACCCATTCGGGCACGACGCACACGAGGGTGAGATAGGCGGCCCCGACCACCGTGATCCGGGTCAGCACATAGTCGAGATAGTTGGCGGTGCTCTTGCCCGGACGGATGCCGGGGATGAAGCCGCCGTTGCGCTTCAGGTTGTCCGAGGTCTCTTCCGGGTTGAAGACGACCGCGGTGTAGAAGAAGCTGAAGAAGATGATCCCGGCCGCGTAGAGGAACATGTACAGCGGCTTGCCGTGGCCGAGGTACTGGTTCATCGCCACGACCACCTTGCCCATGGTCGTCTCGGTAGAGACGTTGCCGGCGAACTGGGTGATCGTCAGCGGCAGCAGCAGCAGCGAGCTGGCGAAGATCGGCGGGATGACGCCCGCGGTGTTGAGCTTGAGCGGCAGGTGGCTGCGATCGGCCTGCATCATGCCCTTGGCGCTGGCGCGCTTGGGATACTGGATCAGCAGGCGCCGCGTGCCCCGCTCCATGAAGCAGATGAGCAGGATCATCACCACGACCATGAGCATGAGCCCGGCGATGGTGAACGGCCCGATCGAGCCCGAGCGGCCGCCTTCGAACAGGTTGCCCACGAAGCGCGGCATTTCCGCGACGATGCCGGCCATGATGATGAGCGAGGTGCCGTTGCCAATGCCGCGGCTGGTGATCTGCTCACCGATCCACAGCAGGAACATCGTGCCGCCGACCAGGGCGATGATGATGCCGGCATAGAACAGCGGCCCGCTCAGGACGGCGAAGTCCTGCGCCACGGCGTTGCGCGCGACGAAATAGCCCTGGACGATGGTCAGGAACACGGCGCCGTAGCGCGTGTACTGGTTCAGCTTCTTGCGTCCGCTCTCCCCCTCCTTCTTCAGGGCCGCGAGCGACGGATGAAGCGAGGCCGCGAGCTGGATCACGATCGAGGAGGTGATGTAGGGCATGACGCCCAGCGTGATCAGCGAGTAGCGCGAGAGCGCGCCGCCCGAGAACATGTTGAAGAAGTCGAGGATGCCGCCCTGGCTCGCGTCCATGAACTTCTTGAGCATCAGCGGATTGATGCCCGGCAGCGGGACGAAGGACAGGAAGCGGAAGACGATCAGCGCGCCGATCGTGAACCAGATGCGCTTCTTGAGTTCGGTCGCCTTGGAAAAGTTGGCGAAGCTCAGGTTGCTGGCGATATTGTCGGCGCGTGATGCCATTGGAAACGTGTGCCTTGCTTGCAGTCTCTATCCACGGGCCGCATCGCCGCCCCCGGTTTCAGGACTGCCATATAGGGGACGACGCGGCGATGTCGAATCCCCTTGGAGCCTTTGGACGCCGCGATCCCCGCCCGGCTTCGGAAAAGCCTGACGGGGATGCGGTGTTTGCCTCGGTCAGGCCTTGGCGGCAGCCTTGTTCGCGTCGCGGCGAGCGGTCTTCTTCTCGTGCTCGCTGGGCTGCGGAGCGGGCAGCTCGATCGAGCCGCCGGCCTTCTCCACCGCCTCGCGCGCGCCCTTCGACACGCCGGCGACCTTGAAGCTCGCCTTGGCGGTGAACGCGCCCTTGCCGAGCAGTCGGACGCCGTCCTTGCCGCCACGGGCCAGGCCGGCGGCCTTCAGCGCGTCATGGTCGATGACCGCCTTGGCGTCGAGCTTGCCGGCGTCGATGAACTTCTGGACCAGGCCCAGGTTCACTTCGGCATAGTCCTTGGCGAAGATGTTGTTGAAGCCGCGCTTCGGGATGCGCATGTGGAGCGGCATCTGGCCGCCCTCGAAGCCGTTGACCGAGACGCCCGAGCGCGCCTTGGCGCCCTTCTGGCCACGGCCCGCGGTCTTGCCCTTGCCCGAGCCGATGCCCCGGCCCACGCGTAGGCGGGACTTGCGGGCTCCGGCGTTGTCGCGGATGTCGTTCAGTTTCATGGTATGCACTCGCTTTCGCTTTGGTCGCGCTTGATGGGAAGGCGGCCCCTTACGGGAACGCGCCCGTCCTGTCACCCCTCTTTTCACCCCCTCCACGGCGGTGCTAAGCCCCGCGCCGTCGACGGGAGGTGAAACCAATGCGCAGCCTTTTCGCCTCCGCTTCCGGGTGGAGCACACCGTTGCGGTTCGCCCTGCTCCTGGCCGTCGCCGTCATCCTGCGGTGCGACACCTTCGGCGATCCCAACGTCCACGGCGACGAGGTGTTCTATCACCAGGTCGGCATCGCGATGCATTCCGGCGCCCTGCCCTATGTCGACGTGTGGGACCGCAAGCCCTTCGGGCTGTTCGCCCTGTTCTGGCTGATCACCGCCATCTCCTTCGCACCGATCGCCTATCAGCTCGCCGCCACGCTGTTCGCCGCCGCGACCGCCTTCGTCATCGCCCGCATCGCGGAACGCTGGGCCGGGACGCGCGGGGCGATGCTGGCGGGGGCCGCCTATCTCCTCTGGCTGGCGCCGCTCCAGGGCGTGGGGGGCCAGAGCCCGATCTTCTACAACCTGTTCGTCGCGGCCGCGGCCCTGCTCGTGCTCGATGCCCTGCCCCGGCTCGCCAAGGGGGAACGGCCTCGAACGATGCTCCTCGCCATGCTGCTCGGCGGCTGCGCGATCACGATCAAGACGACCTGCTTCGTCGAGGGCGCCTTCCTGGGCTTGCTAGGCGTCTACGCGCTGCACCGCTCAGGCATGGGATTCGGGCGGCTTGCTGGCACCGGCGCGGTCTGGGCCTTCCTCGGCCTGGCCCCGACGCTGGCCATCGCGGGCGGATACTGGCTCGGCGGCCATTGGCCCGAATACTGGCACGCGATGGTGACGGCCAACCTCGCCAAGCCGCCCTACTGGCCGGATGTGCGCATTCGCATCGTCCTGATGTTCATCATGCTCGCCCCGATCCTCGTCATGGCCATATTGGGCCTGATCGAGCAGGAGCGCACCTCGCGCCGCTTCGTGCTCCTCTGGCTCCTCGCGGCGAGCCTTGGCCTGCTGGCCATGCCGAACTTCTACATCCACTACGCCTTGCCGCTCCTGGTGCCGCTCTGCGTCGCCGCGAGCAGTTTCTTCGCCAAGAAGGGCATCGGGATCGGCGCGGTGGCACTGCTGGCCGTCCTGTCGTTCTGGTTCTCGCCGATCTTCCAGTTCGATCGGACCGCCCGTTCCCGCGAGGCGATCGCGGAACTGGCGCAAAGCGTGCGGGATCATGGCGGCGACGGTCTCCTCCTCGTCTATGACGGCCCGCCCCAGCTCTACCACCTGACGGGCCATGCCTTCCCCACCCCTCTCGTCTTCCCGACCCACCTCAGCCAGGGAATCGAGAAGGACGTCAGCCATCTCTCGACCCGGGGCGAGACGGAGCGCGTCCTGGCCCGGCGTCCCGGCGCGGTGGTCATGGCGGTCGAACCCAGCAACAGCCCGGCCAATCTCGAGACCCGTCAGCCCGTGCTCGCCTATGTCGGACGGCACTGCCGTCTGATCCGCGTGGTCGACGTGCCCGAACGAGAGCGTCGCCAGTTCATGGCCGCCTGGGGCGATTGCCGACACTGACCCAGGCGTCAGGACGATACCCGCACAAACAAGAAAGCCCCGGCTTTCACCGGGGCCTTCCTGAATTTCAAAGCCTGGAAAGGCTCAGTCGACCACGGCCACCATGTGGGGCAGCTTGGCGATCGCACCGCGCACTTCGGCGGTGTCCTCAAGCTCGACGACGCGGTGCATCTTGCCGAGGCCGAGGCTGATAAGGATCTTCTTCTGGCTTTCCGGCCGACGGATCGGCGAGCCGATCTGCTTGATCTTGATAGTTTTCTTGGGAGCTTGGGCCATCAGACTTACTCCGTGATCGCTTCGGCGGCGGCTTCCGCCTCCGCAGCGTTCGCACCGCCACGGCCGAGCAGGTCGGCGACCTTCTTGCCGCGGCGCTGGGCGACCGACTTCGGCGAAGTCTGATCGGTCAGCGCGTCGAAGGTGGCGCGGATCATGTTGTAGGGGTTCGAGGTCCCGACCGACTTCGTCACGACGTCGGCAACGCCCAGGCTCTCGAAGACGGCGCGCATCGGGCCGCCCGCGATGATGCCCGTACCGGCCGGGGCCGAACGGACGTTGACCTTGCCGGCGCCGAAACGGCCCTTGCCGTCATGGTGCAGGGTGCGACCTTCCTTGAGCGGAACGCGGACCATCTTCTTCTTGGCCGAGGCAGTCGCCTTGGTGATGGCTTCCGGCACTTCGCGCGCCTTGCCATGACCGAAGCCGACGCGGCCCTTGCCGTCGCCCACGACGACCAGCGCGGCGAAGCCGAAGCGCTTGCCGCCCTTCACGGTCTTCGAGACGCGGTTGATGTGGACGAGCTTCTCGATCAGCTCCTCGCCGCCATCGTCGTCGCCGCCACGGCCGCGACGATCGTCACGGCGACCACGGCCACCGTCACGGCCCCCACGGTCGTTGCCGCCACGGCCACGGCCACGGTTGCCACCGGGGCCACGCGCCTCGCGGGGTTCGCCGCCTTGCGGATGTTCGGCAGCGATCGGGGCGTCGACCGCCTCGGGAGCCTGCTGCTCGGCGTTGGTGTTTTCGTCAGCCATCATCAGAACTCCAGCCCGCCTTCACGCGCGGCGTCGGCCAGCGCCTTGACGCGGCCATGGAACAGGAAGCCGCCGCGATCGAACACGACGGTGGTCACGCCGGCCTTCTTGGCGGCTTCGGCCAGGCTCTTGCCCACCTGCGCGGCGGCATCGACGTTCGAGCCGGACTTCGACCCCAGGGTCGAAGCGGCGGCCACGGTGTGGCCTTTCGTATCGTCGATGATCTGCGCGTAGATGTGGCGACCCGAACGGTGGACCGACAGGCGCGGACGCCCACCGGCACGAGCCTTCAGCGCGGTGCGGACCCGCCGGCGACGGCGGTCGAACAGGGAGAGCTTGGCCATTACTTCTTCTTCCCTTCCTTGCGGAAGATGTACTCGCCGCGGTACTTGATGCCCTTGCCCTTGTAGGGTTCGGGCTTGCGCCAGCGGCGGATCTCGGCGGCGACCTGGCCGACCTTCTGCTTGTCGATGCCCGAGATCTCCACCGTGGTGTTGTCCGGGGTCTTGATCTCGATGCCTTCCGGCACCGCGAAATCGACGTCGTGGCTGTAGCCGAGCTGCAGCTTCAGGTTCTTGCCCTGGGCGTTGGCGCGATAGCCGACACCCGTGATCTCGAGGACCTTGGTGTAGCCTTCGGTCACGCCGGTCACGAGGTTGTTCACCAGCGTGCGCTGCATGCCCCAGAAGGCGCGGGCCGACTTGCTGTCGTTGGCCGGGCGCACCAGGATGCGGCCGTCCTCGACCGTGTAGCTGATCTCGTCGCGCAGAGTCAGCGTCAGGGTGCCCTTGGGGCCCTTCACGCTGAGGACGCCGTTCGCGATCTCGGCGGTGACGCCGGCCGGAATGGCGACCGGGAGCTTACCGATGCGGCTCATCAGAACACCTCCGCGAGCACTTCGCCGCCGACGTTCTGGGCGCGCGCTTCGGCATCCGAAAGCACGCCGCGCGGCGTCGAGACGATGGTGATGCCCAGGCCGTTGCGGATCACCGGCAGCTCCTTGCTGCCCGAATAGACCCGGCGGCCCGGCTTCGAGACGCGAGCGACGTGCTTGATGGCGGGCTCGCCCTCGAAGTACTTCAGCTCGATGCGCAGCTGCGGGTGGAGGCCGGTGGCGTCCTCGCTGTAGCCACGGATGTAGCCTTCGCGCTGCAGGACCTCGAGCACGCGGGCGCGCAGCTTCGAGGCCGGCGACAGGACGGAGTCCTTCTTCGCGCGCTGGCCGTTGCGGATGCGGGTGAGCATATCACCCAGGGGATCGGTCAATGCCATCGATCAGATCCTTACCAGCTCGACTTCGTAACGCCCGGGATCATGCCCTTGTTGGCAAGATCGCGGAGTTCGATGCGGCAGAGGCCGAACTTGCGATAGTAGCCGCGCGGGCGGCCGGTGGTGGCGCAGCGGTTGCGAACCCGGGTCGGGTTGGCGTTGCGCGGAATCTCGGCGAGCTTGAGGCGCGCGATCAGGCGCTCGGTCTCGTCGAGCGACTTGTCGTCGGCCTGCGCCTTGAGGCGCGCGTACTTGCCGGCATACTTCTTCACGAGCTTCTTGCGACGCTCGTTCTTGTTGATGGAACTCAGTTTCGCCATGGACTTAAGCTCTCTTCCTCGAAATCTGGATCACGCGGCCTGCTGCTGTTCGGCAGCGTCCTGCGGGAAGGGGAAACCGAACAGGCGAAGCAGCTCGCGCGCCTCGTCGTCGGTCTTCGCGGTGGTGGTGACGATGATGTCCATGCCACGCACCTTCTCGATCTGGTCGTAGCTGATCTCCGGGAAGATGATCTGCTCTTTCAGACCCATCGCGTAGTTGCCGCGGCCGTCGAACGACTTGGGGTTCAGGCCACGGAAGTCGCGGATGCGGGGCATGGCGATGGTGACGAGACGGTCGAGGAACTCGTACATGCGTTCGCGGCGCAGGGTGACCTTGCAACCGATCGGCATGCCCTCGCGCAGCTTGAACTGCGCGATCGACTTCTTCGCCTTGGTGATCACGGGCTTCTGGCCGGCGATCAGCTCCATCTCGGCGGCGGCGGTCTGGACCTTCTTCTTGTCCTGGCTCGCCTCGCCAACGCCCATGTTGAGCGTGATCTTCTCGATCTTCGGCACTTCCATCGCGTTCTTGTAACCGAACTTCTCGGTCATCGCCTGCGCGATCTGCTCGTCGTACTTCTTGCGAAGACGCGGGGTGTACTTGTCAGCCATCGATGGTCTCCCCGGACTTCACGGCCACGCGGACCTTCTTGCCGTCCTTGGTTTCGAACCGCACGCGGGTCGGCTTGCCGTCCTTGTCGGCGATCGCAACCTTCGAGATGTGCAGCGGCGCCTCGCGGCGATCGATGCCACCCTGCGGGTTGGTCTGGCTCGGCTTGCGATGACGCGCGGCGACGTTGATGCCCTGCACGAGCACCTTGTCATCCTTCGGCAGCACCTGAAGGACGGTGCCGGTGCGGCCCTTGTCCTTGCCCGAGCGGACGACGACGTTGTCGCCCTTCTTGATCTTGGCGGCAGCCATCACAGCACCTCCGGCGCGAGCGAGATGATCTTCATGAAGCCCTTGCCGCGCAGTTCGCGAACGACGGGTCCGAAGATACGGGTGCCGATCGGCTCCTCGTTCTTGTTGACGAGGACGGCGGCATTGCTGTCGAAGCGGATGACCGAGCCGTCGGCGCGGCGCACTTCCTTGCGGGTGCGCACGATCACCGCGCGGTGGACGTCGCCCTTCTTGACGCGCGCGCGGGGCTGCGCCTCCTTGATCGACACCACGATGATGTCGCCGACGCCCGCGGTACGACGCTTAGACCCGCCCAGCACCTTGATGCACTGGACGCGCTTCGCGCCGCTGTTGTCCGCGACGTCGAGATTGGATTGCATCTGGATCATCGATCCGGTTCCTTCTCAACTGGCTTGCCGGAACCAGTCCGGCAGTTCCAAAATTCTTGCGACTGGACTTAAACGT
>CAZFPW010000074.1:0-1558 GCA_964520765.1 uncultured Novosphingobium sp. | reverse complement strand
TGGACTTAAACGTCCGCTTCCACGGCGGCGGTCTTGCCGGCCTGGACGCGCTCGATCACCTTCCAGGTCTTCAGCTTCGACATCGGGCGGGTCTCTTCGATCCGCACGGTCTCGCCGGCCTTGAAGGCGTTGTCCTCGTCGTGGGCGTGATACTTCTTCGAGCGGCGGATGATCTTCCCGTACAGCGGGTGCTTCACCTTGCGCTCGACCTTCACGACCACGGTCTTGTCGGTCTTGTCGGAAACCACGGTCCCGATCAGGATACGCTTGGGCATCGTGTTCTCCTTACGCCTTGGCCGACTGAGAACGCTCAGTCTGCAGCGTCTTGATGCGGGCGATGTCGCGGCGCACTTCCTTGATGCGCGCCGGACGCTCGAGCTGGTTCGTCGCGGCCTGGAAGCGCAGGTTGAAGGCCTCGCGCTTCAGCTCGCCGAGATCGGCGGAAAGCTGATCGTCGGTCTTGGCGCGCAGATCGGCGGCCTTGTTCGAGTTCTTAGCGGCGGCCATCATTCGCCTCCCAGGTGCGAGGTGTCGCCGAGACGGGCGACGACCTTGGTCTTGATCGGCAGCTTCATCGCGGCGCGGCTGAAGGCTTCAGCGGCCAGCGGGCCGGCAACGCCGTCAAGCTCGAACAGGATGCGGCCGGGCTTCACGCGAGCCGCCCAGTATTCGATCGAACCCTTGCCCTTGCCCTGGCGGACTTCGGCGGGCTTCTTCGACACCGGCACGTCCGGGAAGACGCGGATCCAGAGACGGCCCTGGCGCTTGATGTGGCGCGTGATCGCACGGCGGGCCGCTTCGATCTGGCGGGCGGTGATCCGCTCGGGCTCCAGGGCCTTGAGGCCGTAGGAACCGAAGTTCAGATCGGTGCCGCCCTTGGCGTCGCCCTTGATCCGGCCCTTGAAGGCCTTGCGGAACTTGGTTTTCTTGGGTTGCAGCATGGCTTAGTTCCTGCGGTCGTCGCGTGCCGGGCGCACGCCGGAGGTCTGGGCCTCCATCATCAGGCGGTCCTGGGCCAGCGGATCATGCCCAAGGATCTCGCCCTTGAAGATCCAGCACTTGATGCCGATGATCCCGTAGGCGGTCAGCGCTTCGGCTTCCGCGTAGTCGATGTTGGCGCGCAGGGTGTGCAGCGGCACGCGGCCTTCGCGATACCACTCGACGCGGGCGATCTCGGCGCCGCCGAGACGGCCGCCGCAGGTGATCTTGATGCCCTCGGCGCCAAGACGCAGAGCCGACTGCACCGCACGCTTCATCGCGCGGCGGAAGGCCACGCGGCGGACGAGCTGGTCGGCGATGCCCTGGGCGACGAGCTTGGCGTCGATCTCCGGCTTGCGGATCTCGACGATGTTCAGCTTGACGTCGCTGTCGGTCATCTTGGCGAGCTGCGAGCGCAGCTTCTCGATGTCCGCACCCTTCTTGCCGATGATGACGCCCGGACGGGCGGCATAGATCGACACGCGGCACAGCTTGGCCGGACGCTCGATCACCACCTTGGAGATGGCGGCCTGGGGCAGCGTCTCCAGGATGTACTTGCGGATCTTCAGATCCTCGAGCA
>CAZFPW010000073.1:8543-10876 GCA_964520765.1 uncultured Novosphingobium sp. | reverse complement strand
TGGCGGAGACGGAGGGATTCGAACCCTCGGTACCGGATTTACCAGTACGACGGTTTAGCAAACCGTTGGTTTCAGCCACTCACCCACGTCTCCGGATCGCAGCGGCGAGGGCGCGCTATAGCGAGGGGTTGCGGGGGCGGCAAGGGCCTCTTGGCGGTGATTTCGCGCCGCGAGTTGTTTGATCGGCTGGAGTTGGGGTGGCAGGCCTGTGTGCGGTGAGATGTTGCGGGATTTTGCCGCGCCTGGGCTCCAATCACCCCTTGCTCGTATGCCCGCGTAGGAGCTAAGGGCCGGCCGCTATGTTGACCAACCTTGCCCAGCAGCCCGCCGATGCGCTTCTCGCGCTGATCAAGCTCCACAACAACGATCCGCGCGCCGACAAGATCGACCTTGGCGTCGGCGTCTACAAGACGGGGGAGGGCGACACGCCCGTCTTCGGCGCGATCAAGGCGGCGGAGAAGATTCTGGTCGAGACGCAGGATTCCAAGGCCTATCTCGGGCCCGAGGGCGACATGGCCTTCGTCGAGGCGCTGATGCCCTATGTCTTCGGCAAGGAAGACCCGACCAAGGGCGGCCGGATCGAGGGCATGCAGACGCCGGGCGGCACCGGCTCGCTGCGCCTGGCGCTGGCGCTGGTCAAGAAGGCGAACATCGCCCGCGTCTGGATGGGCGTGCCGTCCTGGCCGAACCACGCGCAGATCTGCGCCGACCTGGGCCTGGAACTCAAGACCTTCAGCCACGACACCGCCGAGGGCACCGCCAACATGCCGGCCCTGCGCGAGGCGATCGCCCAGGCGGACGAGGGCGATGCGATCCTGCTGCACGGCTGCTGCCACAACCCCACCGGCATCGACTATTCGAACGCGGACTGGGACGAGATCGCCGGCCTGATCGCGGCGAAGAAGCTGCTTCCGGTGCTCGACCTGGCCTATCAGGGCCTCGGCCGCGGCATGGAGGAGGACGCCTATGGCGTGCGCCGCGTCCTCGATGCCGTGCCGGAAGCGATCGTCGCCTATAGCTGCGACAAGAACTTCGGCCTCTATCGCGACCGGACCGGCGCGCTCTACATGATGACGGCGAGCGCGGACCAGCTCCCGCCGGTCATCTCCAACGCCTATGCGCTTGCCCGCGCCAACTGGTCGCAGCCGCCGGATCATGGCGCGGCGGCGGTCCGCGTGGTGCTGGAGGACGAGAAGCTGACCCGGCAGTGGCTGGAAGAGCTGGACACCATGCGCGAGCGCATGCTGCAGGTCCGCGCCAGGCTGAAGGCCGCGGGCAAGGTCGGCGGTGTCGATCTTACCCCGGTGGGCGACCAGAACGGCTTGTTCTCGATCATCCCCTTCACGCCCGAGCAGGTGCAGGCGATGCGCGCCGACCACGGCATCTACTTTGCCGGATCGGGCCGCATCAACGTGGCGGGCCTGACGCTGGGCAATATCGACCAGTTCATCGCCGCCGTGGCCAAGGTGACGGGCTGAGGCGGCGATAGCGGCCGCGCATTTCGGGTAGAGCCGCCGCCTGATGCTTGTGGGCGCTGAATTTCTGCCTCATCGTGCGGCGATGGCCGAATTCCATCCCGAGCTGCGCCGCGCGGCGCGTATGATCCCGCGCTTCTCCTTCACGCCGGGGCTGGCGCGGCTTGCCCGGTTCGTGCAGCGCCTGCGCGGTGTGCCCAAGCCCCCGCAGACGGCCGGGGTGACGATCCGCGACGTCGTTATCCCTGGGCCGGAAGCCAATCCCGGGTTGCGGGTGCGCATCTACACGCCGGATAAGGCATCCGCGCCCCGGCCCGCGCTGCTGTGGATCCACGGCGGCGGGTTCATCATCGGCACCCCGGAACAGGATGAGGCGAACAACATCGCGCTGTGCCGCGAGCTGGGCATGATCGTCGTGGCGGTGGCCTATCGGCTGGGCCCCGATCATCCCCATCCGGCGGCGCTCGACGATTGCTATGCCGCGCTCGGATGGCTGCACCAAGGGGCCGCCGGGCTGGGCGTCGATCCGAACCGTATCGCCATCGGCGGCAATAGCGCGGGGGCGGGACTCGCCGCCGGCCTGGTGCTGTTCGCCCATGACCGCGCCGAGGTGCCGGTGGCGTTCCAGTTGCTCATCTACCCGATGCTGGACGACCGCACCGCGCTGCGGACCGATGTCGACCAGGCCAGCCTGCGCTTGTGGAGCAGCAAGAGCAACCGGCTTGGCTGGACATCCTATCTCGGCCGATCGCCGGGCGGCGAAGCGGTCCCCGACTATGCCGCGCCCGCCCGGCGCGAGCGCCTGGAGGGATTGCCTCCGGCCTGGATCGGCGTCGGCACCTGCGACCTGTTCCACGA
>CAZFPW010000073.1:1841-8443 GCA_964520765.1 uncultured Novosphingobium sp. | reverse complement strand
GGCATTGCGCGCGACGAGATCGTTGTTGAAATCCGGCGAGCCTCGCAACAGGCGCAGGGGATCTGTCTCGACCCCACGCTCGGCGATCTTGCGCCGGTAGTCCTCATAGTATCCGTCAGCAGGTTCGCCGGCTCGCCAGAACGAAGGCTGATCGGGTTCTTCCCAGACCTGGAGCAACCGGCTTCCCGCCGCGTGCGGAGCGCCGTCTTCGAGCAGGATGGTCGGTGCGGAGCGGAACGCGCAGCCCTGTGCCTGGGCGCTCGACAAGGCCGGTGTCATCGCGAGCGTCAGCGCCGCGGCGGCGAGGGCACCGTGCATTAGCCGGCCCAGGGAGAAAGCATCCCGCATCGGCCTCAGCCTAAGGCTGGGCCGCATAACTGCAATGGCTGGAACTGCCCGTTCGCCTGGCGCGTTTCGGGTTCGTGCAGGATTTCCCCCACCTGATGGTGCCGCTGGCGACGCCGCCGATGGAGGCGAAGCTCGTCGCGGAGCTGCCCGATGACGGGCACTGGCGGTTCGAGCCCAAGTGGGACGGTTTCCGCTGCCTGGCCTTTCGCGACGGCGCGGCGGTAGCCCTGATGTCCAAGTCGGGCAAGCCGTTGGGCCGCTACTTTCCCGAACTCGTCGCGGCGGCGCGGGAGACGAAGGCGCAGCGCTGGATCGTGGATGGGGAGATCGTCCTGCCGAGCGAGGATGGGCTGGCCTTCGACAAGCTGCAGATGCGGCTCCATCCGGCGGCCTCTCGCATCGCGCGGCTGTCGGTCGAGACGCCGGCGCAGATCGTGCTGTTCGATTGCCTGCAACTGGGCGACGAGATGGTGGCCGGGCGGCTCTTGCCCGAGCGGCGCATCCTGCTGGAGAAGTTCGTTGCCCAAGGGATGACTCCGGCCTTCCGGCTTTCGCCCCAGACCGACGACCTCGCGGTTGCGGAAGGATGGCTGAAGCGCAGCGGCGGGGCGCTCGACGGGATCATCGCCAAGCCGCTCGACGCTCCCTATGCCAGCGGTGAGCGGGCGATGCTCAAGCGCAAGCTGCTGCGCACGGCCGATTGCGTCGTCGGCGGCTATCGGCTCGATGCCAAGGGCAAGCTCGCCTCGCTCCTCTTGGGGCTCTACGACCAGGAGGGCAGGCTGCACCATGTCGGCTTCACCTCGGCGCTGGACGCCAAGACGCGCGCCGCCGCGCTGGAGCGGCTGGCGCCGCTGGCGGGTCAGTCCGCCTTCGACGGCAGCGCGCCGGGTGGGCCGAGCCGGTGGAACAGCGGCAAGGCGACGCAATGGGTGCCGACCGGCGCGACCGAGGTGGTGGAGGTCGTCTATGACCAAGTCACCGGCCGCCGCTTCCGCCACGGCACGCGCTTCCTGCGCTGGCGGCCCGACAAGGCGCCGCGGCAATGCACGATGGAGCAGCTCCGCCACGAGCTGAAGCCGGCCGAGCTTGCCGATCTCTAGCTCGCCCGGAACGCATCCTTGGGAATATGGGTGATCCGGCAGGCGAGGTCCGCCTCGCCCGAGGCCACGATGAAGTGATCGCCGGCATCGACGATCCCGGTGGTGAAGACCACGTGGTGCAGGTACATCAGGTCTTCCAACGGCGCGGTCAGTTCCGGGGCGGCTTCCAGGAGCGGGGTGTGGTCGGTCGCGAGGGTGCGGCTGGGGTCGGCGGGGTCGAGCAGGGACCAGTAGGTCCGGTAGATGCCGACGATCTCCTTGGGTTCGACCCCGTGCCACAGGGTAAGCCAGCCCCGTTGCCCGGCGATCTCGGTCAGGATCGGAGGCGTGCCGCCGCCCATCCGGGCCGTGGCGACCGTGCCGGCATGGGGGCGGATGCCGGGCTCGATATGCGGCTGCCAGTGCCGGCCGTCGGGCGAGGAGGCGAGGTTGATCGAGGGGCCGGCGCGCCATTCGCTGCCGGGCGGATAGGCGAAATAGAGATCGCCCAGGGGCCGGGTCTGCGCCCAGAACTTGCCGCCGATCAGTCCTTCGAAGATCAGCATGTCCTTGTTCTGGTGATCGAGCGCGAGACCCTCGAAGGTCCAGTCGAACCCGTCCGTGGAACTGTAGAGCGTGGTCGAATGGCGTTCCGGGCTGACCGAGCAGGTCGTCATCCAATAGCGCCCCTCGACCCGGCTGATCCGCGCGTCCTCCAGGCCGTAGCATTGCCAGGAGCCGACTGGCGCGATCACCCGGTCGTAATGGATCTCGACGATCTCCAGGCCGTCGGGCGACAGTTCGACCGGAAGCAGCCAGGACAGCGAGGTGAGGGCCATGATCTTCCAGCCGCCGCCGTGGAGCATGAACTTGCGCGGATCGGCGGTGTCGGCCAGTTCCAGCGGCCAGCCGTCGAGGACGTAGCGCCCAGCGCCGCCGTCGGCCTCCCAGCGGATCGCGTGGACCTTGTCGTCGAACACCGGCTGGCGCAGCGCTTCGGCGACGCGGACCAGCAGCAGGAGGTTACCGCCCGGCAGTACGGTCAGCGCCGGGTTGAAGGCGCCCAGCACATAGGTCTCGGCCGGGAGGTGCCCGGCAAGGGGGGAGCGCGCCAGGTCGATCATGCCCGGTGTAAGCACCAGGCGATCTACGGCGAAAGCGCTCACGGATGGGCCAGCCGCGTTTCCACCCGCATGTGCGATACCGCGCAGCGGCGGGGCTGGCGCAGCATGAAGTGCGTGGCGACGGCGATGTCCTCGGCGCGCAGCATCTTGTCCTGGTTGATGAGTTCGCGCTGCTTGGCGGGCGGGAACTCGGGATACTGGAAGTCCGCGCCGGTGAAGCCGGGCTCGATCAGGCCGACCTTGATGTCCTTTTCCGCCAGCTCCTTGCGCAGCGAGGGCGCGAAGCCTTCGATGCCGGCCTTGGCGGCGACGTAGATCGAGGAACCGGGCGCCTGGGAAACCGCGCTCATCGATCCGATCAGGACGATGTCGGACCCCGCGTCCATCCGCTTCATCGCCTGCTGCGTGGTGGTGAGGTAGGATGTGAAGTCGACCGCGATCTGATAGGCGGCCTCGTCCTCGTCCACCTCGCCGATCGCCTCGGCGGGGATCGCGGCATTGATGATCGCGATGTCGAGGCCGCCGAGATAGTCCTCCGCCGCGTCATAGAACCGCGCGACGCCTTCCCGGTGGGCCAGGTCGACGGCGATGCCGCTGCCCTGGCCGACCTCGTCGATGCGGTTCAGCGCGTCCTGCAGGTGATCCTCGTTGCGGCCGCAGACGAAGACCTTGGCGCCTTCGCTGGCCAGTAGCACGGCGATGGCCCGGCCGATGCCCGTCGTCCCGCCGGTGATCGCCGCCCGCCGGCCCTGGAGCGAGGGCTGCGCGGTATGGGCGTCGGCCAGGTCGATCGGCGCGGTGTCTTCGCGCGGCGACTGGAACTGCTGTTGCTGCTGGGGCTGGTCGGACATCGCGGGGGGCCTTCGGATTGTTGGTGCCTTCGCAACGGCCTTCGTGCTGAGAATGTTCCTGCCCGGCGGCTATTCCGTGCCTCTCGGCGGAGTCAGGCCAACCGCCGTCGCAGCGGGTGGCCGTGCCCGGACGGCTGGTACTGCTGGTATGGCGGTTCGGCCACGGGCGGCGGCGCTGGCGGCGGCTCGGCGGGCTGGTCGCCGAAACGGGCGCACAGATGGTCGAACACCGCGCCATAGAGCGGTGCGGAGAACTCGACCCCGCAGCGGTTCGCGCGGACCCAGCGCACGATGCCGGTGATCCCTTCCAGTCCGGCCGGGCGCAGGACCACATGGCTGCCGATCTTGAAGCAGGTGCCCCGCGTGACGAAGCAGCAGCCCACCGCGGAGATGTCTTCCAGCCAGCCTTCGCCGCGCAGGCCGGTGGAACTCCGGCATGTGGCGGGCATGCGAACGGGCTTGCGTTCGGCGGTGCGGGGGGCGGGCGAGTATTCGGCCATTTTGCGCGACGGGTTCCAGGGCTGTTAACCCTTATGCGCGAATAGGGTGAAAACACCGCTGACCCCGGCTTAGGTGGAAGTCCATAATCGTTCCTGCATGGTATTGATATGGCAGAGCTTCCGGCTAAGGGTCGGGGCCGCCAGGGAAGCGGTCCGGGAAGGGTCGGAAAGGAGTTTCGACGGTGTTGCTGCGTGGGGGATGTCTGCTCGGTGTCGCGCTGATCGCGCTGACCGGAACCGCCCGCGCGGAAGAGGCTGACGGCCCCGAGATCGTCGTGACCGGGCGCGGCCTGGAGGAAACCCCGGCGACGCCGGCCTATGCCGTCCAGCGGATCGACCGCGAACGGATCGAGGCCTCGTCCTCCGGCCGGATCGAGGAGGTGCTGTCCTCGGTCGCCGGTTTCCAGCAGTTCCGCCGGTCGGACAGCCGCTCGGCCAATCCTTCCGCCCAAGGGGTCACGCTGCGGGCGCTGGGCGGCAATGCCACCAGCCGCGCGCTGGTGCTGCTCGATGGCGTGCCGCTCGCCGATCCGATGTTCGGCTATATCCCGTTCAGCGCCATCGCGCCCGAGCGGCTGGGCGCGATCCGGGTTACGCGCGGCGGCGGCTCCGGCGCGTTCGGGGCGGGCGCGGTGGCGGGGACGATCGAGCTGGACAGCGCCGATGCCGACCAGCTCGGCCTCTTCGCCGGCTCGGCGCTGGCCAACGATCGCGGCGAGACGGAGCTTTCGGCCAGCCTGGCCCCGCGCCTGGGGCAGGGCTTCGCCGTCGCGAGCCTGCGATGGGACCGGGGGCAGGGCTTCTGGACCACGCCCGAAAGCCAGCGCGTGCCCGCCAGCGTGCGGGCCCGCTACGGCAGCTGGTCCGCCGCCCTGCGCGGCGTCGCGCCGCTCTCGGCCGAGGTGGAGCTTCAAGCCAGCCTGCGCGCCTTCGAGGACCGTCGCACCCTGCGCTTCGCCGGGGCGGACAGCAGCTCCACCGGCCAGGACGCCAGCCTGCGCCTGGTCGGGCGGGGGGACTGGCAGTTCGATGCCCTGGCCTATGTCCAGCTCCGCGATTTCTCCAACGTGGTGATCAGTTCCAGCAACTTCACCAAGACGCTCGACCAGCGCCGCACGCCCTCGACCGGCGTGGGCGGCAAGATCGAACTGCGCCCGCCGGTCGGCGGCGGACACGTGCTGCGCTTCGGGGTGGACTGGCGGTTGGCCGAAGGGGAGTTGCAGGAGGAAGCCTACAATCCCGCCGGGCTGGTCACCGCGCGGCGGCGCGCGGGTGGGCGCAACACCGACATCGGCGTCTTCCTGGAAGACGACTGGTCGCTCGGCCCGGTCGTCCTCACCGGCGGGGTCAGGGCCGATCGCTGGAGCGTGCGCGACGGCTTCTTCCAGGAAGTCGCGGCCACGACGACCGACACGCGCTTCCCCAACCGCGCCGGCTGGGCCGCCTCCTTCCGGGGCGGCGCGGTCTGGCGCGTCACGCCGCAGCTCGCCCTTCGCGCGGCGGGATACAGCGGCATCCGCCTGCCGACGCTGAACGAGCTGTACCGCCCCTTCGTGGTGTTCCCCGTCGCGACGCGGGCCAATGCGGCCCTCAGGAACGAGGAAATCCTGGGCTTCGAAGGCGGGGTCGATTGGACGCCGAGCCCGGACGCCAGCCTTTCGCTGACGGCCTTCGACAACCGGGTGCGGAACGCGGTGGCCAACGTCACGATCGCCCTCAACCAGCGCGAGCGGCGCAATGTCGATGCGATCCATGCTCGCGGGATCGAGCTGGCCGGGGCCTTGCGGCTGGGCCGGTGGTCGCTCGACGGCTCGCTCGCCCTGACCGACGCTTGGGTCGAGGCGAGCGGCACCTCCGCCAGCCTCGACGGCCTGCGCCCGGCGCAGACTCCGCGGATCGCCGCGAGCGCCACCCTGGCTTGGCGGCCGCGCGACGGGTGGCTGATTTCCGCCACTCTCCGCCATGTCGGCGCGCAGTTCGAGGATGATCTCCAGGCCGACATCCTGCCTGCCGCGACCACGCTCGACCTGTTCGCGGAAGTGCCGGTCGACCCCCGCTTCAGCCTGATCCTGCGGGCGGAGAACCTGACCGACACGGACGTGATCACCCGCAACCAGGCCGGCTCGCTCGATCTCGGCGCCCCGCGCACGGTCTGGGCCGGTGTGCGGGTCAAGCTTCCGCACTAGGCCGATCTGGCCTAGGAAGGCGCACCATGCCCCGCCTGACCGTCAACGACCGCCCGCTCGAGTTCCGCATGGATCCGCAGACGCCGCTGCTTTGGGCGCTGCGCGATGCGGCCAACCTGACGGGCACCAAGTACGGCTGCGGCGTGGGCGATTGCGGGGCCTGCATGGTCCTGGTCGACGGCGAGGCGATGCCGTCCTGCCAGCTTTCCCTGGCCGAGGCCGAGGGGCGGGTGGTGACCACCATCGAAGGCCTGTCGCGCGACCGCACTCACCCGGTGCAGCAGGCGATGCTGGCCGAGCAGGCGATCCAGTGCGGTTTCTGCACCCCCGGCATCGTGATGAGCGCGGCCGCCCTGATCGCCCGCAACGCCGACCCGAGCGAGGCGGACATCAAGGCGGCGATCCCCAATCTCTGCCGCTGCGGGGTCTATCCGCGATTGGTCCGGGCGGTGCAGCTCGCCGGCAAGATCGCCCGCGCCGGCGAGCCCCAGGGCACGGCCACCGTGGTGCC
>CAZFPW010000073.1:0-1741 GCA_964520765.1 uncultured Novosphingobium sp. | reverse complement strand
GACACAAATTTACAAACCTCACAGTGTCCTGAGGAAATGCGTAACCTTGCGCCATAATCCGTAACTTTGCGCGCCGAACCGTAACCTTGCACGCGTCCCGCCGATGTGCCTGCCCAGCCATGCGCCGAACGATGGCAGGGCCGGGCGGAGTAGGAAAATGGTTTGTCCGTTGCTCCTGGCGACCTCGCCGCGTCAGGACTTGCGCAGCTTGAAGGGGATGCGGACCGCGCCGGCGATCTCCACCGGCCGGCCGTCCCGCACGGTGGGCGACCAGCGCCATTTCCGCACCGCCGCCAGGGCCGCCTCGTCGAGCTTGGGATAGCCGCTCGATTGCTGGATCGAGGCCTGGCTCACGCGGCCTTCGCGGGAGATCACCAGCCAGAGCACGACCGTGCCTTCTTCATGCTTGTGCCGGGATTCCACCGGATAGGACGGCGGCGTGCCGCTCAGCAGGTTGGTCGTCAGGTTGCTGACGCTGACCGGGCCGGAGCCGGCCGAGGGAGCCGGCGCGGCAGGCGGAGCCGCGGGGGCAGCGGGGGCGGGGGCCGGCGGCGCCGGCTCGGGAGCCTGCTGCGGCGCGGCCGCCACGGGCGGGCTGGTGGAGAGCTGCACCTTGACCGGCGGCATGGCGACCTCGGCCTTGGGCTGGACCACGTGCTTGCTGACCTCTTGCGGTTGCGGCGGCGCGGGGGCCGCGGCCGGCTGCTGCTCCTGCGTGGCCAGCACGGTGACCACCCGCTTTTCGGGCTTGGGTTCCTGCACCTGCACGATGCCCATCATGATGAGCATGGCAAGGACGCCGCCCTGCAGCGCCGCGGCGACGCCTGCCGCGATCCAGTTGGTCCGGCGGAGACGGTCCACGACCCAGGATTTCAGGTCGGACGCGGTGAAGGCCGGCGGATGCGTTGTCGTCATGTCAGGGCTCAGGTCGCCACCCAGCGGCGGAGGAGGTTGTGATAGGTGGCCGTCAGGCCCGGCAGCTCGTCATGGTCGGGGCCAAGCTCGGCGGTCAGGCGCTGGATCGACTGGTCCAGCTCGAACAGCAGGGTCCGCTCGCCCTCGTCCTGGACCAGGCTCTCGATCCAGAAGAACGAGGCGAAGCGCATGCCCCGGGTCACGGGGCTCACGCGGTGCAGGCTGTTGGCGGGATAGAGCACCGCGTCGCCGGCCGAGAGCTTGACCGCCTGGGCGCCGAAGTTCCCCTCGATCTCCAGCTCGCCGCCGTCGTATTCGGCGGGATCGGTCAGGAACACGGTGATCGAAAGGTCGGTGCGCACCATCTCGCCGCCGCGCGCGGGCCGCATCAGCGCGGCATCGACATGGGCGCCATAGGTCTCGCCCGGGCCATAGCGGTTGAACCGGGGCGGATAGATCTTGCGGGGCAGGGCGGCGGAGATGAACAGCGGGTTGGCCCACAGCTTCTGGATGATCCGGTCGCCCAGGCCGACGGCCGGCTCCGCCCCGTCCTCAAGCTGATGGTTGATCTTGCGCGCCCGGCCGGCCCCCCGCACGGTATCGGCGCCGTCCTGCCAATCGGCGGAATCGAGCACCGCGCGAATCTCCGCCACGTCCTGGCTGTCCAGCGCGTCTTCGATCACGACCATCATGCTGTCGTTTTCCTCTGGTTGCGGGGGATTCGCAATAGCGATGGCCCGAGCATTTCTGCCCGGGCCATGCCTTGCGTCAGGTCAAAGAGCGCTCAGAACTTGGCGCTGATCGTGCCTACGATCTGCCGCTTGTC
>CAZFPW010000072.1:9645-10909 GCA_964520765.1 uncultured Novosphingobium sp. | reverse complement strand
AGCGCGGCAACAAGGGCGCGGCGCTGACCACCTATCTCAGCCTCGCCGGCCGCTACTGCGTGCTCATGCCGAACTCGAGCCACGGCGGCGGGATCAGCCGCAAGATCAGCTCGGCCAGCGACCGCAAGCGCCTGAAGTCGATCATCGGAGAGCTTGGCCTGCCCAAGTCGATGGGCTGCATCGTCCGCACCGCCGGGCTCAGCCGCACCAAGACCGAGATCAAGCGCGACTTCGACTATCTCGCCCGCCTGTGGGACGAAATCCGCGAGACCACCCTGAAGTCGAGCGCGCCGGCGCTGATCCATTCGGACAGCGACCTCATCAAGCGCGCGATCCGCGACATCTACAACAAGGACATCGAGGACGTCGTCGTCGAGGGCGAAGCGGGCTACCGCGCCGCCAAGGACTTCATGAAGCTCCTCATGCCCAGCCACTCGCGCCGGGTGAAGGCCTATTCGGACCCCGTGCCGCTGTTCCAGCGCTACGGCGCCGAGGACCAGCTCACCGCGATGTACGATCCGGTCGTGCAGTTGAAGTCGGGCGGCTACATCGTCATCAACCCGACCGAGGCGCTGGTCTCGATCGACATCAACTCGGGCCGCTCGACCAAGGAGCACGGGATCGAGGCGACGGCGCTCAACACCAACCTCGAGGCCGCGCGCGAGATCGCCCGCCAGCTCCGCCTGCGCGACATGGCCGGCCTCGTCGTCATCGACTTCATCGACATGGAGTACGGCTCCAACGTCCGCAAGGTCGAGAAGGCGATGAAGGACGCGCTCAAGAACGACCGCGCCCGCATCCAGGTCGGCCGCATCTCCAGCTTCGGCCTGATGGAGATGAGCCGCCAGCGCCTGCGCACCGGCGTGCTGGAAGCGACCACCCGCGCCTGCCCGCACTGCGACGGTTCCGGCCTGGTCCGCACCGCCGGCTCGGCCGGGCTTTCGGCGCTGCGCATGGTCGAGGACGAGGCCGCCAAGGGCAAGGGCAGCGTCATCACGCTCTACGCCAGCCAGGAAGCGACGATCTACGTCCTCAACGCCAAGCGCGCCGACCTCGCGGAGATCGAGGCCCGCTACGGCGTGCGCGTCGAGGTCATTCCCGAGGGCGAGAACGAGGGGGCCAAGATGCGCGTCGCCTCGTCCGGCCCGCGCCCCGAATTCGTGCCTCGGTTCGAACCGATCGCGATCGAGGAAGATGAAGACGACCTGATCGAAGAGGACTTCGACGAGGAAGAGGCCGAAGAGCGCGGTGAAGGCGAAGGCCG
>CAZFPW010000072.1:5771-9545 GCA_964520765.1 uncultured Novosphingobium sp. | reverse complement strand
ATCTCCGGCCGACGAGCCGGCAGCCGAAACCCCGGCGGAACCTGTCGCCAAGCCGAAGCGCACCCGCAAGAAGAAGGTCGAAGTCGAGGCTGAAGCCGAGGCTGCTGCGGCTCCCGCCGAGGAAGCCGCGCCGGCGGAGAAGCCCAAGCGTACCCGGCGCAAGAAAGCCGAACCCGTCGCGGCCGAAGCTCTGCCTGAGGCCCAACCGGCCGAGGTCGAGGTTGTCGCTCCAGCGGAAACCGCTGCGACCGACCCTGCCGAGCCCATCGCGGAAACGGCCGACGCCGAAGCCAATGCCGGCGAACCGCGCCGTGGCTGGTGGCAGCGGACCTTCGGGAACTGACGATCGCAAGCAGGCCCTCGCCGCGCGCGGGGGCCTGCCCGATCAGGCAATGAAATCCTTGCCGGAAAGCCGGCCTAGCCGTTCCTGACGGCCCTGCCCCATTCCATCCAGCTGGTGAACTTCGGTCCGGTGGGCGAATATTGCCGGCCGGTCGGCACGGCGGCGAAGCCCGCATCCTCGATGGCCGAGGTCACGGGCCGCGACAGATGGCAATTGCCGAAAACCTTGCTCCAGATCGGATCGAGCCGCTCCTGCTGGCGCGCGATCTTCGCATCAGGCGCGCGTCCGTGCTCGGCATAGAGCAGCGTGCCGCCCGGCTTCAGCAGGCGGCGCAGCTCGGCCAGGGTCTGGCGCTGGTCGTTCACCGAGCAAAGGGTGAAGGTGCACACCACCGTATCGAAGCTGGCGTCGTCGAACGGGATCGCCTCGCCAAATCCCTGGCGGATGTCCGCCTGCCAACCCTTCTTCGCCGCCTCGGCGCGGGCGTAGTCGAGCAGCTTGCCGGAGGGATCGAGCCCGGCGAAGCCGGTGACCAGCGCCGGATCGTAGAGCTGCTGGTTAAGCCCGCCGCCGCAGCCAAGCTCGAAGACGCGCCCCCTGGCCAGCGGCACGACATCCCGGCGCAGGGCCATGATCGGCTCCGCCCCGCAGCCGAGCCGGACGATCCGGGGCACGACGACCTCATCCCACCAGTCCGCGAATCCCATAAGCCTTCTCCCCGCTCAGGTTGACGCGAAACCCGCTGGGCGACAAGCATGGGCGATGCTCCGTCCCGATCCGCCCGCCCGCCTGCCCCAGGTCCCCGACGAGGACTTCACCGACGAGACCCACGCCTTCTTCGGCCAGTGGACCGGTGGCTTTTTCAAGGACGCCGACAAGAACCCGGTGCTGCGGACCTTCGCGCATCATCCCGCGCTCGCCAACGTGTTCTCGCAGTTCAACGTCCACATCCTCAGCGGCAGCACCCTGCCGGTGAAGGAGCGCCAGATCGCGATCATGCGGACCGCCTGGATCACCAAGGCGACCTATATGTGGTCGAGCCACCTCAACACCTCGCGCCTGTGCGGCCTGTCGGACGAGATGTACGGTCCCATCCAGCGCGGCGCCGACGATCCCTATTTCACGGAGTTCGAGCGCACGGTGATCCGCGCCGCCGAAGACTTGGTCCGCGATCACGAGGTCAGCGACGCGAACTGGCGGGCGCTCCGCGCGGAATGGAACGAGCGGCAGATGCTCGACTTCCTCTTCACCGTCGGGTGCTATGTGATGATCGCCGGGGTCATGCGCTCCACCGGCACCCAGCGGCAGGAGGACCTGCTGGCGCTCGCGGAGAAATACGGAGCGCCCTAGCCGTCCGCCCTGGCGACGTTCACCGGCACGGCCGAGAAGCGCGGCATGAAATTGATCGGCTGCACATGCTCGCTGTGCGAAACGAGCTGGCCCACGTTGGCGCCGCCATCGGCCACGGGATCGCCGGTGCCCACCAGCGGGCCGAACATATGGGTCATGGACACCACGCCGGGCCGCAGCCGGTCCTCCGCCTTGGCCAGGGTGCGTAGCGAACCGTGGGCGGAAGCGATCTCCACCACGTCGCCCTCGGCAATGCCGGCGCGGGCCATGTCGTCCGGGTTCATGTGCGCATAGTTCACCGGGAAGCGGCGGCGCATCTCCTTCGAGCCGCGATAGGCGCTGTTGAGGGCGTGAAGCACCCGGCGGCAGGTCAGGCGAAAGGCAAAGCCCTGCTCCGCCCCGGCCTCCGCCAGTTCGGCCAGCTCCGCCGCGACATCGGGCGGGCACAGATGGAGCCGCCCCGGCGCATCGGGCGGCCCCGGTTGCACGACGCGCTCGCTCGGCGGTGAGCGCACGCCGGAAGGATTGGCCTTGATCGCATCGAAGGGAACCGTGCTGTCCTTGGCGAGGTAGCGGCACAACTCCTCGGGGTCGGGCTTCTCATGCAGGCTCAGCTCAAGCCCATCGGGAATATCCTGATAGCGCAGGCCATAGTTCCAATACTTGAAGGTCAGCGGCACGCCCATCCGGGCCGAGACGCCCCAGAAGAACTCCCAATCGTGGATCGTGCCCGCCGGCTTCTCCACCACCGGGGGAGTATATTGGACGAACGGTTCGGGAAAGGAACCGTCGCCCGGCACGGTGATCTCGTGCCGTTCGAAGGGCTGGCTCGTGGCGATCACATAATCGGCCATGTCGGCCGTCGGATTCATCCGCGCATCGAGCGAGACCAGCAGCTCGAGCTGCTCGAAGCCCGCGCGGCCGGCGGCGGGATCGCCGATCGCCCGCAGCGGATCGCCGCCGAAGCAGATCAGCGCGCGGATGCGGTCGGGCGAATCCGCGGCAATCTCACGCGGGAGCAAGGCGGTGGGGAACTCACCGACGAGGAGGCCGGTATCCTCGCTCACGCACTTGGGCTCCTGCTCGAAGCTGCGAGTGGGCGAGACGGCGATCTCGTAGGCGTCCTTCACCTTGAGCGTGCCGGGATTGCGGATGCGGTCCCCTGCCCGGCGGTATCCGCCCGCCAGCACGTTGACGACCTCGATCATGTGGTCGGCCGTGTTCGACCGGGTTGCCATCGACGGACCGGTGCCGCTGCCGACGATCGGCCGCTTCGCCTCGCCCAGCCACTTCGCGGCCAGCTCGATCTGCTCCGCCGGAACATCGGCCCGGGCGGCCGCCAACTCGGGCGTGAACGGCGCGAGCGCGGAGCGCAACTCGTCGAGCTGGATGCAGAAGCGCGCGACGAAATCCCGGTTGTGCCAGCCTTCGCGCAGCATGACATGGGCGATCGCCGCGAAGATCTCCGCATCATGGCCGGGCAAGGGCTGGATCAACAGGTCGGCGAAGCGGGCCGTCTCGGTCCGGCGCGGATCGACGATGACGATGCGGCAGCCCCGATCCTTCGCGGCCTCGAACGCCCGCGCCGGGGCGCCGGTCTCGACCACGGCGAAGGGTGCGCCCTGGTGGGTGACGACAGGATTGCCCCCGGCCAGCACGGCGCAGTCGGCGTCGCGGAAGTTGTGCCGCCCGCTCGCCATCACGCCCATCCGGGCCATGGTCACCCATTTGGCCGACTGGTCGATGGTCATCGAGGAGAAGAAGTTGGGCGTGCCGAGCGCAGCCACCCAGGCGCGCTCCATCAAGCCGCCCAGCACGCAGCGATAGGCGCCGGTGCCGTGATAGACCGCGATGGCGCGGGGACCGTGGGCCTCGTAGATCGCCTTCAGCTTCGCGCCGATCTCATCCAGCGCGCGCTCGGCCTCGATCGCCGCGAAGCTGCCGTCCGCCTGCCGCTTGAGGCTGCCGAGCAAACGGCCTTCCGCGCCGTTGTGGAAGTCGATCGCGGCCAGACCCTTGGGGCACAGGTAGCCGCCATAGGGAGAAGCGCTGCCATCGGGCCGCGCCCGGACCATGCGCCC
>CAZFPW010000072.1:1788-5671 GCA_964520765.1 uncultured Novosphingobium sp. | reverse complement strand
GGTAGCCGCCATAGGGAGAAGCGCTGCCATCGGGCCGCGCCCGGACCATGCGCCCGTCCTCCATGTCGATCTCCATCGAGCATAGCGCGCTGCAATTGCGGCAGAAGGTCTTGGCAATCTCTCCCATGCTCTCACGCTAGCGTGTCGACCGGCAGGGGAAAGCGCGAAGTCGCCCGATGGCGAGCAGGGTCAAGAATCGGCGGGTGTGCCCTTCGCCGCCTGATAAGCGCGGTGCGCCTCGCGCGAGAATTGGCCGCTGACATTGCCGAAGCCGATGAACACTCGCGAGGCGAAGTACCATCGGCCCGAGATGCGACGGAACGTGTCGCGGTATTCGCCGACGTTCTGTTCGCCATAGGGCCAGATCGCGGAAACCAGCACGCAGATGGAGCGCGCCTCGTCCCCGTCGATCTCGATCCGCAGGTTGTGGACCATCGGCCAGATTCGCGCTTCGCCGCCGGCCTGATCCGCGAAGCTGCCGCGAATCTCGTCGTGGCCGGCATAGCGGGTGATCGGCTCCGATCGGGTGGGATCGTCGGGGTCGGCGTGCCGCAGCTCGATCACGCAGTCTTCCAGCATCAGGTCGAGCACTTCCGGGTGGGCGCGGCGGCGCACCGCCTCGGTATAGCGGTGGATCACCTCGGTGATCGCCTCGCGGCTTTCAAGCTCGTCGATCCGGCGCTCCAGCGCGGCGAGGCGGTCCAGGTCGCTCATCGCGCGGCGAGATCAAGCCCGGCCCGAAGCGCCCGCCGCACCGCCGGCCGCGCCGCGATCCGGGCGTGCCAGGCCGCAAGATGGGGAAAATTCGCCAGCCCGCCGCCGTTCTCGGGATACTTGTCGATCCAGGTCCAGTTGCACATGTCGGCGATCGAATAGTCCCCGCACAGATAGTCCCGGTCCGCCAGGGCCCGGTCGAGCACGCCGAACAGCCGCGCGGTCTCCTTGCGGAAGCGATGGAGCGCAAGGCTGGTCTCGGCCTGGTCGCGGCCCGGCTTGGCGGCGGCGCGGGTGAACCAGTTGACCTGGCTGGACATCGGGCCGAGCCCGGCCATCTGCCAGAACAGCCAGGAATCGATCCGCGCCCGCGTTGGTTCATCGGTCGGATAGAACCGCCCGGTCTTGCGGCCGAGGTACTGGAGGATCGCGGCGCTTTCGAACACCGTCACCGCGCCATCGGTCAGCGCCGGGATGCGGCCGTTGGGGTTCACCGCCAGGAAGGCCGGATCCTGCTGTCCACCCGCCAGGATGTTCACCGGCACGATCTCATAGGCCAGCCCCATCTCCTCCAGCGCGATCGTGACCTTGTGGCCGTTGAGCGTCGGGAAATAGTGGAGCCGGAAGGTCATTTGCCGCGGATCGGCCGGAACTGCACCTCCATGTGCGTCCGCGCCTCCAGCCCGATGTCGGGAAAGGTCGACACGTCGAAGGCGTCGCGCCCGCCGACGTCGTAATAGACCGCCAGCTCGCTCCCCCGGTTTTGCAGGTGGTGGGCGTTCTCCACCCCGGCCTTGAAGCCCACGCAGTCGCCCGCGCGCAGCACTTCCTCGCCCTCGTCCGTCACCAGGGTCAGCTCGCCCGAGATCACGATCACCAGTTCGTCGTTGGTGCGGTGCCAGTGGCGATTGGTGGACCAGGCGCCGGGCGGAAGCTCGATCCGGTTCACGCCGAACTGGGTCAGCTTCCACTGGCTGGTGAGCGACCAGGTCTTGCGGCCCCTGATCTTCTCGTCATGCGGCGGCGGATAGGAGCTGCGCCCGACGAGGGCCCTCTCTTCCGAAAGATCGCCCTTCAACATCACACGCCCGCCGCCGCGCCGCCGGTGACGCGCAGGGTCTCGCCCGTGATGAATCGGGCCTGGGGAGAGGTCAGGAACAGCATGGCGTCGACGATATGTTCGGGCAGGCCGTCCGTATCGATCATCTGCATCGCCTTGACCCGCGCCTGGGTGGCGGGCGGCAGCTCGGCCTTGATCGTCTCGGTCAGCATCAGGCCGGGGGAGATCGCGTTGACCCGGACGCCTTCCGGCCCCAGCTCGCGCGCGAAGGTGATCGTCAGGCCCGCGACGGCAAGCTTGGAATCGCCATAGGGCGAGCCGTGCATGTGCGCCGCCGAGGAGGCGATGTTCACGATGCTGGCGCCGTCTCGCCCCTTCATGTGCGGCAGGGCGGCAAGCGTGCAGCAGACCACCCCGTTGACGTTCACGTCGAACAGCCGACGGAACTTGGCGAGGCCCAGCTTGGAGATCGGCTGGCCATATTCCGCGCTGTGCAGCCCGGCATTGTTGATAAGGATGTCGACCCCGCCGTTCGCCTTCGCCGCCTCGGCCATGACCTCGGCCATGCGGGCTTCGTCGGTCACGTCTCCAGCCAGGCCCAGGGCCGAGCCGCCCGAGGCGTTGATCGCGGCCGCGCTGGCCTCCGCCTCCGCGCCGGCGATGTCGACCAGGACGACATGAGCGCCCTCCGCCGCAAGCGCGATGCCGAAAGCCTGGCCGAAGCCCCTGCCCCCGCCGGTGATCACCGCGGTCTTGCCTGCACGCGCCTTGCTCATTTGTCTCTCCCTGGTTCGGTCGCGCGGCATGCAAGCACCTCGCCCGCTTCCCAGCAAGCCGCTTTGCGCAACATCGCGGGAGCGGCTTCCGCTCGAGGCCGGGCTGTGCCAGCCTGCCGCAAACGGGAGAGAACGATGCCGCGATACTGGAAGATCGCCCTGCTGCTGCTGGCCGTGGCCCTGCCCCAGGCGGGCGCGGCGCAATCGCCGCGCCAACTCGTCCGGCTGGAGATCCTCTCGCGGTCCCTCGCCTTCGACGGCGAAAGCTTCGGCGCGGCGGGGCAGTACGAACGGATCACCGCCCTCGCCCATATGAGGATCGATCCCGCCGCTCCGGCCAATCGCGGCATCGTCGATCTCGACAAGGCTCCGCGCGATGCCGATGGCCTCGTCGCCTATGACGTCGACGTGATGATCCTGCGCCCGCGCGAGGGCGCGAAGGCGAGCCGGGTGCTGCTGTTCGACGTGGTCAACCGCGGCATCAAGACCGCCGGGGTGCTTAACGGCGGCTCGATCGGCCTGGCCGACCCGCTGGATCGGGGCGACGCGCTGCTGATGGCCAAGGGCGTGACCGTGCTCTGGGCCGGGTGGCAGGGCGACGTGAACCGGGCGAACATGATCGGCGCGCGGTTCCCGACCGCCACGGACCAGGGCAAGCCGATCACCGGACGAGTCGCGGCCGAGGCGATCTTCGACAGTGCGACGGGCAACCGCATCGCCCTATCCTACCCCGCCGTGACGCAGGACCAGGCCACGGCTCGGCTCACCGTGCGCGCCGTCACCGGCAGCCCGGAACGGGTGATCCCCGCCGACCAGTGGCGCTTCGACGGGGACCGCGCCGTGGTCCTGACCCGGCCGGCGGACATGGACGCCGGCGCGATCTACCGCTTCGAATATGTCGCGCGCGATCCCAAGGTCATGGGCCTGGGCTTCGCCGTGGTGCGCGATCTCGTCTCCTTCGTGCGCCATGCCGACGCGGCCCAAGGCAACCCGCTGGCCGACATCGCCGCCGCGCCCTGCCCCACCAAGGCCTGCGACGGGGCCTTCGCCTCGACCATCGCCATGGGCATCTCGCAGTCGGGCCGCTACCTGCGCGATTTCCTGTGGCAGGGCTTCAACCGCGATCTGGTCGGCGGCAAGGTGTTCGACGGGATCATGACCATGGTGCCGGGCGCGCGCCAGACCTTCACCAATTTCCGCTTCGCCGAGCCGGGCCGCTTCTCCCGCCAGCACGAGGATCATGACGTGCCGGGCTTCGGCTTTCCCTATGCCTATGCAACGCTGCGCGATCCGGTCAGCGGCAGGACCGACGGCATCCTGCGCGCCTGCACCG
>CAZFPW010000072.1:0-1688 GCA_964520765.1 uncultured Novosphingobium sp. | reverse complement strand
CCGCCCTGGTGCGCGACCGGCTGATGCTGGAGGCCGACCGGGAAGCCGTATTGCGGCCGGTGGGGCGATAGCGCGCGGCATTCCGCCCGGACACCATCGGCTTCGTCAACTTCGGGTGCGCAATTAGCAACCGCCGCGCTCTTGCCCCGGCGCGGCGAATCGCTAGAGAGGGCCGGAATCGCCCCGTGGGGCGTCAAATCTACAGGGATCTGACATGGCGACCTTCACCCTTCCGAAGAACAGCAAGATCAGCAAGAAGGGCCGGCATCACAAGGCCGAGGGCGCGGCGCGCGTCAAGAAGTTCACCGTCTATCGCTACGATCCCGACAGCGGCGAAAATCCACGCTACGACACCTTCGAGATCGACCTCGACACCTGCGGCCCGATGGTGCTCGACGCGCTCATCAAGATGAAGACCGAGCAGGATTCGACCCTGACCTTCCGCCGGTCCTGCCGCGAGGGCATCTGCGGCTCCTGCTCGATGAACATGAACGGCCGCAACGGCCTCGCCTGCACCACCGCGATCGAGGACCTGCCGGGCGACATCCGCATCACCCCGCTGCCGCACATGGAAGTCATCAAGGACCTGGTCCCCGACTTCACCCATTTCTACGCCCAGTACGCTTCGATCCGGCCCTGGCTGCAAACCGTCTCGACCACGCCTTCGGGCAAGGAGCGGCTCCAGTCGCCCCAGCAGCGCGAGAAGCTGGACGGCCTCTACGAGTGCATCCTGTGCGCCTGCTGCTCCACCTCCTGCCCGAGCTACTGGTGGAACTCCGACAAGTTCCTCGGCCCGGCGATCCTGCTCCAGGCCTACCGCTGGCTGGCCGACAGCCGCGACGAGATGACCGGCGAGCGGCTGGACGAGCTGGAAGACCCCTTCCGCCTCTATCGCTGCCACACGATCATGAACTGCGCCAACGTGTGCCCGAAGGGCCTGTCCCCGGCGCGTGCCATCGCCGAGATCAAGAAGATGCAGGCGGAACGCCACGTCTAAGAGCCGTGCCGTGGCATCCGCTCCGCCGCTGACGAACTTCATCTGCGATCCCGACCCGGAGAATCCGGGCTGGAACCGCTGGCAGATGACCGACACCACCCGCTACAACGATGCGGTGCTGGGCAAGCAGGTCGTGCGCGTCGAAGGGCCGAACAGCGCCCGGCTGCGGATGTTCCCGAGCCATGTCCACGGCAATACCGGCGGGCGGGTCCACGGCGGGATCGTCCTCGGCTTTGCCGACGTCGCGCTGTTCGCGGCCTCCTATGTCCTGCGGGGCATCGATTCCGGCCGCTCGATGACCATCGACCTTTCGGCCCAGTTCATCGGCGCCGGCGACCTGGGCAAGCCGCTCGACGCCGTGGTCGACCTGCTGCGCGAGACCGGGCGCATGGCCTTCCTGCGCGGGCTGGTGGTGCAGGACGATGACATCGTCGCGTCCTTCACCGGCACGATCCGCAAGCCGTCGCGGCGATGAGCGGCCTCTACAACCGGTACGAGGCCCTAATCGCCTCGGGCGAGCTGCGCGCCGATCCCGAACAGGCCGCCGCAGCCGAACGGCTCGGCCGGCTCCAGCGCGAGCTTGAGGCCACGCCGCCCAAGCGCGGGCTGCTGGGCAAGCTGCTGGCCCGCAAGCCCCCGCCGCCGCGCGGGCTCTACCTGTGGGGCGGCGTCGGGCGCGGCAAGTCCATGC
>CAZFPW010000071.1:9486-10973 GCA_964520765.1 uncultured Novosphingobium sp. | reverse complement strand
CAACGGCCACGACCAGTCGACCCGCGCCTATGTCGGCGCGTTCAACTTCAAGGGCCAGGACCAGCAGAAGAACGTCGGCAAGCTCTCCGGCGGCGAGCGCAACCGCGTGAACATCGCCAAGATGCTGAAGCGCGGCGGTAACGTCCTGCTGCTCGACGAGCCGACCAACGACCTCGACGTCGAGACCCTGGGCGCGCTCGAAGAGGCGATCGAGAACTTCGCCGGCTGCGCCGTGGTCATCAGCCACGACCGCTTCTTCCTCGACCGCCTGGCGACCCACATCCTCGCCTTCGAGGGCAACAGCCACGTCGAATGGTTCGAAGGCAACTTCGAGGCCTATGAAGAGGACAAGCGCCGCCGCCTGGGCGACGCGGCGGACCGCCCGACGCGGCTCGCCTACAAGAAGCTGACGCGATGAAATAGGCGGGCGCCATGGATATCCGGCAGGTCGCGAACGAACACCCGGAATTGCTCGCCGCAATTCTCGCCGCGTCCTCCGGTCCCTTGGGGGAAATCCTGGTGGCCCGCGCGCTTCGCAGATGCGGCTGCAAGGTGACCGTCCTGTCCAACAACTGGCGGCAACGGGACCTTCAGGTGGTCACTCCCGATGGACGCGAGCTGTTCGTGGAGACGAAGACGGTCCGCCAGAAAGGCCAATGCTGGATCGTCAACGCGCCGCCCGACCCGGCGCGAAGCCAGATGTGGATACTGGTCCACGCGCCCCGCACCGCCGACACCTTGCCGCGCGAGGAGGACGTGCGCTTCTTCGTGCTGACCACCGCCGAGGCGCTCGCGGCATGGGAGCGTTCCTCGCCGGCCGCCAACCCCAGCGCCGCGATCAAGGGCGATATCCGCTGGCATAACCTGCCAGCCGATTGCGACGGAGCCTTCGGGAAGTTCGGAGCCGCGGCCCCAACCTGAACGGCAGGCATCCCCCTCCATTCAGCCTGCCGACAGCGCGACTCGGCTATTCCGGCAGCAACACGCCGCATCTCGCGGCAGCTGAGGATGGAGAGCGGCATGGCCGTAGGTTCTTTCTTGAAGTCTGGCGGCATCGCCGCCCTCGCGATCGGCCTGGCCCTCGCGCTGCCTGCCGCGGCCTCCGCGCAGGAACGCAGCTGGGGCAACCGCGGTGGCGGTCAGCAGGCCCAGCAGAACAGCGGCTCGCAAGGCGCGAGCCAAGGCCGGAGTTGGCAAGGCCGCAGCGACGCGGGCAACCGCAGCGCATGGCAGGCGCGCCAGCAGGCGGCGCCCCAGGCCCAGGCTCGCCCACAGGCCCAGCCCCGCCCGCAAGTGCAGGCGCAGCCACGCTGGCAGGGCAACGCCGGAGACGGCGCGCGCTCGTGGCGCCGGGACAATCCGCAGGCCGGGCAGCAACAGCAGCAGGCCGCTCCGCGCCAATGGAACCGCAACGACGGCCAGAACGCCCAGCGCAGCTGGAACAACAATGCCCAGCGCAACTGGAACAACAACAACGACAACGCCCG
>CAZFPW010000071.1:8091-9386 GCA_964520765.1 uncultured Novosphingobium sp. | reverse complement strand
CGCGATCAGGCCCGTCGCAATGAGGCTCAGCGCAACCAGGCCCGCCGCGACAACGATCGCCGCTGGGACAACAACAACCGCCGGTGGGACAACAACCGCAACTGGAACGGCGGCAACCGCTGGGGCAATAACAACAACAATCGCCGGTGGGACAACAACTGGCGCCGCGACAATCGCTACAACTGGCAGAGCTATCGCAGCTCCAACCGCAACCTGTTCCGCATGGACCGCTACTATTCGCCCTACCGGAACTGGTCGTACCGCCGGCTGAACATCGGCTTCATGCTCCAGCCGCTGTTCTACGGCAGCAGCTACTGGATCAACGACCCCTGGCAGTACCGCCTGCCGGAAGCCTACGGCCCCTATCGCTGGGTCCGCTATTACGACGACGCGCTGCTGGTGGATACCTACACCGGCGAGGTGATCGACGTGATCCACGATTTCTTCTGGTAGGGTACCCCCTTCCCCCTGCCGGAAGCCTTGCCGGGGAGTGGACCGGCAAACCAGGGCCCTCGTTTCGCAACGAGGGTCCTTTTTTGCTCGCCGCAACCGCAGGAAGGGCTTGCCCGGAAGCCGCCCGGCCCGGTAGCGCTGGCGGGTGCCCAAGCCCAAGCCTTCCCCCGCCGCCAATCCCGACCGCGTCGCCCTGGCCCGGACAGGAGAGCGCGTCCGCAAGCGGCTGGCCGGCGATCCCGCCGCGCGCCGGGTGCCGGTCGAGGGGGTCGAACTGTACCAGGTGCCCGGCTTCCTGGCCGGCGCGGAATGCGATCGCTTCATCGCCCTGGTCGATGCCGTCGCCCAGCCGTCCAAGCTCTATTCCACCACCTACGAGAGCGGCGCGCGCACCAGCTATTCGGGCGACGTCGACCCCTATGACCCATTCGTGGGGATGATTACCCGGCGGATCGACGATCTGCTCGGCCTCGACAGCAGGTGGGGTGAGACGGTCCAGGGCCAGCGCTATCTGCCGGGGCAGGAGTTCAAGGTCCACTGCGACTGGTTCCAGCCGGACAGCGAGCCGTGGATCATGGAATCGCAGCGCGGCGGGCAGCGCAGCTGGACCGCGATGATCTACCTGAACGAGGTGGAGGAAGGCGGGGCGACCGACTTTCCCTATGTCCACTTCTCCAGCCCGCCGCAGCGCGGCACCCTGCTGACCTGGAACAACGCGACACCGGAAGGCGAGCCGAACCTGATGACCATGCACGCCGGCACGCCGGTAGTGCGCGGCACCAAGTACGTCATCACCAAGTGGTATCGCACCCGCCCCTGGGCGCCGCGCGGCTGATGCGCGG
>CAZFPW010000071.1:2827-7991 GCA_964520765.1 uncultured Novosphingobium sp. | reverse complement strand
GCGGCGCTGGCCTCCACCCGGCAAAGCCTGCGGGCGCTGGGCCGGATCGACCGGCGGCGGCTGAGCCCGGCGCGGCAGCTGTCCTACGACATCTTCCTCAGCGCCAAGCGCCAGGAGGCGGCCTGGCTCGATCCCGAGATGCGCGCCCTGACCGCGGTGCGCCCGCTCAACCATTTCGGTGGGCTCCAGATCGAATTCCCGACGCTGATGGCGCACAACGGCGCGGTCGCCTACGAGACGGAGCGGGACTATCGCCGCGCCCTGCAGCTGAACGCCGCCTTCGCCCGCGTCCTCGACCAGGCCGTGGCGCGCTTTCGCCAGGGCATGGCCGCCGACGTGGTCGAATCGAAGCTGACCGTGACCCGGATGATCGGCCAGCTCGACGAGCTGATCGCCCTGGGGGTGGACGATTCGCCGTTCTATTCGCCAGTGAAGCAGTTTCCCGAGCGGATGCCCGTGGCGGTCCGGGCGCAGCTCCGCGCCGCCTATGGCGCGGTCCTGCGCGACGAGCTGCTGCCCGCCTACCGCCGCCTGCGCGCCTTCCTGAACGACGAATACCTTCCCGTCGCCCGCGCCCAGCCGGGGCTTTCCGCGATACGCGGCGGCAGCGGGCTCTATCGCCACCTGATCGAGCGCCACACCACGCTGAGCCTCGACCCGGAGGAGGTCCACCGCCTCGGCCTGAGCGAGGTCGCGCGCATCCAGCGCGAGATGGACGGGGTGCGCCGGGAGATGGGCTTTACCGGCCCCTTGCGCGCGTTCTTCGACCATATCCGGGTCGATCCGCGCTACCATCCGACCAGCAAGGAGCAGCTCGCCAGGGGCTTCGCCGCGATCGCCAAGGCCGTCGACGCCGAGATCCCGAAATACTTCCTGCGCCGTCCGCGCACGCCGCTCGTCATCCAGCCCTTCCCCGAATACCGCGAGAAGTACGAGGCCGGCGGCAGCTACAACCAGGGCTCGCCCGACGGCACGCGGCCGGGCGTCTTCTTCTACAACACCTACGACCTGCCGAGCCGGTTCCTGACCGGCATGACCACGCTCTATCTGCACGAGGCGGCGCCGGGCCATCACTTCCAGATCAGCCTCGCCCAGGAGAACACCAGCCTTCCCGACTTCCAGCGGTTCGGCGGCAACAACGCCTTCGTCGAAGGCTGGGCGCTCTATGCCGAGACGCTGGGCTACGAGATGGGCTTCTACAAGGACCCGCTGCAGCACTGGGGCACGCTCGACGACGAGATGCTGCGGGCGATGCGCCTGGTCGTCGACACGGGCATCCATACGCAGGGCTGGAGCCGGGAACAGGCGATCGACTACATGCTAGCGAACTCCGGCATGGGCCGCACCGATGCGACCTCGGAAGTCGAACGCTACATCGCCAACCCCGGCCAGGCCCTGAGCTACAAGATCGGCGCGATGACGATCCAGCGGCTGCGGGCCAAGGCCGAGAAGGCCCTCGGCGGGCGGTTCGACATCCGCCAGTTCCACGAACAGGTGCTGGACAGCGGCGCCCTGCCCCTGCCGGTGCTGGAGGCGAAGATCGACCGCTGGATCGCGGCCGGGGGAGTGGGCCGGAACCGCACCTGATTCAGCCGCGCTGAATCAGACTCTACAGCCTGTCCCGCTTCCGCTCCCGTTCCCCTTCGGTCACGCCCAGCCGCTCGATCAATTCCTCCAGCCGCTGCTGCACCCGGATGATCTCGAGCTGCGCCCGCAGGTTGACCTCATAGTCGTGCCGCGCGGCGATGCGGTCCTTCGCGGCCTGGCGGTTCTGGCTCATCATGATGACCGGCGCCTGGATCGCGGCGAGCATCGAGAGCAGCAGGTTGAGGAAGATATAGGGGTAGCCATCGAACGGATGCAGCCCGAAGGCTTCCAGCACGCGGCTGTTGATGAGCACCCAGGCGAGCAGCACCACGGCGAAGCCGATGATGAAGCCCCACGAGCCGCCCACGGCGGCGACCTTGTCGGCCAGCCGGTCGGCCCGCGTGGCGTGGAGCGCGGCGCCTTCGGCGGCGTCGAGGCCGATCAGCTTGGTCGAGCAGATCCGCCGCAGGGCGTCCTGCTCTCCCTCCTCCAGTTCATCGAACCGGCGGCCGAGGAGGCTCTCGGCCAGCTTTTCCGGGGTCTGCCTGATCTTCTGCATCCCGCGCCTCCCGCGCTCAGAAGCCGCTGCGGGCCAGCAGCTTCTCGCTTTCGTCCCACAGGCGGAGCGCCGCAGCATCGTCGGCGGCCGCCGGCACGAGGTCGAGCTGCTCGCGGTCGTAGAAATAGCCGCCGGTGATCCGCCCCGCTTCCGGCGCGGCGGCGAGCCAGGCCAGGGTGTGCCCGCCGACATCGGGCGAGACCGCGTTCTGCCGCTCGATCATCTCGGCCATCCACGGCTCGGCATGGGCGGCGAAGTTGGTCCTGGCCTCGCCCGGATGGATCGCGTTGGCGACGATGCCGAGCGGCGCCCCGCGCCGCGCCAGCTCGCGGGTGAAGAGCATGTTGCACAGCTTGGCCAGGCAATAGTTGCGGCCCGTAACCCAGCCGTTGACGCCCTGCAGGTCGTCCCAGTCGAACGGCGGGGCGACCTTGTGGCCTTCGGACGAAGTGGCGAGGATGCGCACCGTGCCCGGCTCGCTCTCGGCGGCGGCGGCTTCCAGCAGGGGCGTCAGCCGCCTGGTCAGCAGGAAATGGCCGAGGTGGTTGCCGGCGAAGGTGATCTCGTTGCCCTCGGGCGTGACCTCCATGTGATCCCGCACGCCGCCGGCATTGTTGATGAGGACATGGACGCGATCCGTCAGCCCCGCGATCTCGTCCGCCATGCGCGCCGTGTCGGAGAGCAGCGTCAGGTCGCAGCGGACCATGTCGACCCGCGCCTCGGGCGAGGCCGCACCGCGCAGCTCGGCCAGGGCCGCCGCGCTGCGGCCCGGATCGCGGCCATGGGCGACGACATGCCAGCCCTGCGCGGCCAGGCTCCGCGCGGCCGACAGCCCGACGCCCGAACTGGCGCCGGTGACGACCGCGCAGCGCCGGGTCACGCCGCGACCTGCGGGTCCAGCGCCTCGGCGATCAGCCGGCGGGTGTTCGCCACGCCGTAGAGCGCGATGAAGCTGCCCATGCGCGGCCCCTGCGAGGAGCCCAGCAGCGTCTCGTAGAGCGCCTTGAACCAGTCGCGCAGGGCGTCGAAGCCATAGTGCGGGTCCTTGCCGATCTCGTAGACGATGTTCTGCAATTCTTCCGCCGTCGCATCCTCGGAGGTCGCGGCCAGTTCCTCGTCCAGCGCGGTCAGGGCCGCCACCTCGCCGCCCTCGGGCTTGCGCCGCCGCAGGGTCGGCGCCACGAAGTCGCGGTTGTAGGCGAGCGCGCTCGTCACCAACCCGTCCAGCTCCGGGTGCGCCTCGGGCCGCGCGTCGGCGACGTAGTTGGCGAGGTAGGACCAGACCTGCTCGCGCGTCGCGCCCGCGCCCAGCACGCCGACCAGGTTCAGCAGCAGGCCGTAGGTGACCGGCAGGCTATCCCCCGCCCCTGCGCCGTCGCCGGTCGCGCGCAGCAGGTGCCAGACCGGATTGCCGAGCTGCTGCTCGACCGGCTGATCCGCCAGCTTCTCGCGGAACTGCCAGTATTCGTCGACCGCGCGCGGCACCACGCCGACATGGAGCTGCTTGGCGCTCTTCGGCTCGCGGAACAGGTAGAAACCCAGGCTCTCCTCGCTGCCGTAGGTCAGCCATTGGTCGATGGTCAGGCCGTTGCCCTTGGACTTGGAGATCTTCTCTCCCTTCTCGTCCAGGAACAGCTCGTAGATCAGCCCTTCCGGCCGCCGGCCGCCCAGCACGCGGGCGATCTTGCCCGACTGGGTGACGCTGTCGGTCAGGTCCTTGCCGCACATCTCGTAGTCGACGCCGAGCGCGACCCAGCGCATCGCCCAGTCGACCTTCCATTGCAGCTTGGCACGGCCGCCGAGGATCGACTGCTCGACCACCTCGCCGTCCATGTCCGCGAACCGGACGATCCCGGCCTCGGCGTCGACCACCTCGACCGGCACCTGGAGCACGTGGCCGGTCTTGGCCGAGACCGGCAGGACCGGGGAATAGGTCTTGCGCCGCTCCTCCCGCAGGGTCGGCAGCATGATGTCGAGGATCGCCTGGTTGTGCCGCAGCACGCCCTTCAGCGCCTCGTCGAAGGCACCCGAATTGTAGCGGTCGCTGGCCGAGACGAATTCGTAGTCGAAGCCGAAGCGGTCGAGGAATTCGCGCAGCATCGCGTTGTTGTGGTGGGCGAAGCTCTCGTACTTGCCGAAAGGATCGGGAATGCGCGTCAGCGGACGGCCGAGATGGGCGGTCAGCAGGCCCTGGTTGGGCACGTTGTCGGGCACCTTGCGCAGCCCATCCATATCGTCCGAGAACGCGACCAGCCGGGTCGGCGCGCCGCCGGTCAGTACCTCGTAGGCGCGGCGAACCAGGGTCGTGCGCAGCACTTCCTGGAACGTGCCGATATGCGGCAGGCCCGAGGGGCCATAGCCCGTCTCGAACAGCACCGGCGCATCGGCTTTGCCGCCGGGGAAGCGCTTCACCAGCTTGCGGGCTTCCTCGAAGGGCCAGGCCTTGGAGACTTGGGCGGCGGTGTGGATCTGGTCGTCGGTCATCGCCAGCCTTTCGCGCCAAAGCGCCCTCGTGGCAAGTGGTCGGGCACGAGGCAGGTGCTGGCCCTGTCCTCCTTCAACTATCCCTTTTTCCACCACATCCGCTCAGCCTGAGCTTGTCGAAGGCCACGCGCTGCCCTTGGGGGCTAAGTCTGTAGACCTGGAGGCAAGGTGATCGCGTGGCCTTCGACAAGCTCAGGCTGAGCAGGCGTGGTGATGGGTGCGGGTGGCCGGTGCGGACGATGGCTGGCAGCGCCGGGCCGTTGCCCTCACCGGATCGCACCGCTACTCCGTCACCTCACCACAGACGGAGGAGACGATGGCCTATACCGGAAGCTGCCATTGCGGCGCGGTCGCCTTCACGGTGGCGGGAGAGCTGCCGACCTCGGCGATCAGCTGCAACTGCTCGCACTGCCGCCGCAAGGGCATGCTGCTGACCTTCGTGCCGGCCGCGAGCTTCACGCTGGACCAGGGCGCGGACCGCCTTTCCGACTATCTGTTCAACCGGCACCAGATCACCCACCGCTTCTGCGCCGC
>CAZFPW010000071.1:0-2727 GCA_964520765.1 uncultured Novosphingobium sp. | reverse complement strand
CACGGAGACGATGGAACCGCCGCGCCGGTTCGGCGTTGAATCGGCACAGGTCGTCCCGCAACGGCCGGGACGTGCGTCAGGAGGTGCCGATGTCGTCGCTCAACTATCGCAGCAGCCGCCCCGATTCCTGGACCAGCCCGCGTCCCTATTCCGATCCCGCGCAGCGCATGGCGAAATATGGCCCGATCGTCCCAATGGAGGAGGATCGCGGCTTCCTGTGGAAGCTGTTCCACCGCTGATCCGTACTCCCCACCCCCGCTCAGCCTGAGCCTGTCGAAGGCCACGCGATGCCATAGCCGTCAGGTCCAGAGAGCTTGGGGCGAAGGTTGCGCGTGGCCTTCGACAGGCTCAGGCTGAGCGGGGAGTGGGACAACCTATTTGGCGGGGGGTGGGACAACCTATTTGCCTACTTACCTGAGATCGCCTCCCGCTTCCCGCAGGCGCAACGCTTGCCCCGCGTTCTGATTTCGTTCTAACGCTGGGGCATGGCAAGCCCCGTCCCCCTGGCGCTCCCCGCCCTCCATGCCAGCCATGGCGGCTGCTGGCTGCGCGACGGCGGCGGGATGACCCGCGCCATCGGCAAGGGGGAGGCGATCGTCGCCGCGGCCGATACGCCGCTGCTGATGCTCAACGCGCCGCTGGTGGCGACCCGGCTGGGCTACCCCGACCTGTCCGGGCTGGACCTGCTGGAGCTGTTCGCCTTCATCCACCCCGCGCGGTTCATGGTGCCGACGCCCAAGGGGCTGGCCCATGCGCTGGGCCTGGCCGAGCCGCAGGGCGACGCCGCCGTGCCCACCCTGCTCCAGCAGGCGGCCGGCGCGCTGCTTGGCACCTGCGAAAGCCCCGACTGGCCCGAGCGCGAGGGCGCCTGGAGCGCGCTGCAATCGCTCATCCGGCTGCGCTGGCCCTGGGCCGGGCCGCTGGCCGACCGGATCGCCCGGCCCGACCGCGCCGAACGCTGGCTGTTCTCCCGCCTGCCGGAATGGGAGGAAGCGCCCGAGCGCCCCCAGCCCGCCCAGGTCGACCTGGCCGAGGACGAGGTGCTCGCCCGCCTCGCCGCCCTGACCGGCGAGCAGGCCGAGAGCCGCCCCGGCCAGCGCGCCTATGCGGCCGAGGCGGCGCAGGCCTTCGCCCCGCGCCGCCGCGACAGGCAGCCCGGCGTGCTGCTGGCCCAGGCCGGCACGGGGATCGGCAAGACCCTGGGCTATCTCGCCCCGGCCGCGCTCTGGGCGGAGAAATCGGGCGGCACGGTCTGGGTTTCCACCTTCACCAAGGCGCTGCAACGGCAATTGCGACGCGAAAGCCGCCGCGCTTGGTCCGGTGTGCGCCCCGACGGCTCCCAGCCAGTCGTGGTGCGCAAGGGACGGGAGAACTACCTGTGCCTGCTGAACCTGGAGGACGCCTTGCAGGGCGGCTTCACCGGGCGGCCGGCGGTGCTGGCCCAGCTCGTCGCGCGGTGGGCGGCTTACAGCCAGGACGGCGACATGATCGGCGGCGACCTGCCCGGCTGGCTCGGCACCCTGTTCCGCCAGCGTGGCGTCGCGGCGCTGACCGACCGGCGCGGCGAATGCGTCTATGCCGGCTGTCCGCACTACCGAAAGTGCTTCATCGAGCGGGCGACCCGCGCCTCGGCCCAGGCCGACCTGGTGATCGCCAACCACGCCCTGGTCATGGTCAATGCCGCGCGAGGCCGCGACACCGCCCAGCGCCCGACCCGCATCGTCTTCGACGAAGGCCACCACGTGTTCGAGGCGGCGGATTCGACCTTCGCCGCCGCCCTGACCGGGGCCGAGACGATCGAATTGCGCCGCTGGGTGATCGGGCCGGAGAAAGGCTCGCGCGGGCGCCGCCGGGGCCTGTCCGCCCGGCTCGCCGACGTCGCCTCCTATGACGAGGACGGCGCGCGCGCCATCGCCGCCGCGCGGGACGCCGCCGAAGCCCTGCCCGCCACCGGCTGGCTGCAGCGGGTGGCCGAAGGCGCGCCCTCCGGCCCGATCGAGGAACTGCTCGCGGGCGTGCGCGCCCTCGTCTACGCGCGCGACGAAAGCGGCGGGCAGGAAGCCGGATACGGCCTGGAGACCGAGGCCGCGCAGCTCGACGGCCCCTTCGTAGGGCTGGCCGGGGAAGCCCAGGCGGCGCTGGCCGCGATCCGCCAGCCGCTGATCCGCCTGGGAGTGCGGCTGGAGGCGATCCTGGCCGATCCGCCCGACTGGCTCGACGGCACCGGCCGCGCCCGGATCGAGGGCGCGCGCCATGCCCTCGCCTGGCGGGTCGACATGCTGAGCGGCTGGGAGGCCCTGCTGAACCGGCTCGGCGGCCCGGCCGACCCGGAATTCGTGGACTGGCTCGCGGTCGACCGTTCCGATGCCCGCGAGTTCGACATCGGCGTGCATCGCCGCTGGCTCGACCCGATGAAGCCCTTCGCCCAGGTCGTGCTGGAACCGGCCCATGGCGTGATGCTGACCAGCGCGACGCTGAAGGACGGGGAGCTGTGGGACGGCGCCGTGGCCCGCAGCGGCACGCCGCATATTGCGGTGGAGCCCCGGATTTCCGCCTTTCCCAGCCCCTTCGACTATGCCGCCCAGGCCGAGGTGCTGATCGTCACCGACGTGCCCAAGGGCGACATTTCCGCCCTCGCCGCCGCCTATGGCCGGCTGATCGAGGCGGCGGGCGGCGGCGCGCTCGGCCTGTTCACCGCGATCCGCCGCCTGCGCGCCGTCCATGGCC
>CAZFPW010000070.1:9567-11078 GCA_964520765.1 uncultured Novosphingobium sp. | reverse complement strand
AACTCCAGAACCGCCGGGTGGAAATCACCTACGGTCCGGGTTCGGGCTTCTAAGCCTCAACGCTTAGCCAAAACACGAAAGGGGCCGGAGCAATCCGGCCCCTTTTTCGTTGTCGTCGTGACGCGGCCGCTTTCGCCCGAGGGCGGTGCGTGGCACATATCCCCCCTCAGGAGGACACGATGACGAAACGACCGACTACTCCCACCCTCATGGGAACTGCTCTGCTGCTCGCCACGGGCACGGCCGCCTGCGCCGCCCCTTCGCCGTCTGCCCCGCCGCCCGAAGCCCAGGTTGCCACGGCCCCGCTCGCCACCGCCGCCATCCTCGATGCCACCGGGAACCCCGCCGGAAGCGCCGAGATCGTCGTTCCGGCCAGCGGCAATCCGGTCCTGCGCGTGAGCGTATCGGGCCTGCCCGCCGGCCCCCACGGCGTCCACATCCACGCCACCGGCCAGTGCGATGCCCCTGCCTTCACCACCGCCGGCGGTCATCTCAACCCCGGCGCCCGCCAGCACGGCCACGAAAACCCCGCCGGCAGCCACCTGGGCGACCTGCCCAACATCTCCGTGGGGGCAGACGGCAAGGGCGAAATCAGCCTGACCATGCCGGTCGATGCCGCGGCCCTGCGCGGCGCGCTGTTCGACGCCGACGGCGCGGCGGTGGTGGTCCACGCCAAGGCCGACGACTATCGGACCGATCCCTCGGGCAACAGCGGCGACCGGATCGCCTGCGGCGTGCTGAAAAGCGGCTAGAGCCTGATTCAGCGCGGCTGAATCAGATACGACAGTGGATCAACCCTAAGCCGCGTAGCCGGTCGGGTCCTCCGCACCGGCTTTCGCAAACCCTTCGCGGCGCAGCCTGCAACTGTCGCACAGGCCGCAGGCGCGCCCATCGGGCTGGGGATCGTAGCACGACCAGCTCATCGCCGGGTCCAGGCCCAGGCGCAGCGCCTCCTGCACGATCTCCGCCTTGCCGAGATATTGCAGCGGGGCGTGGATCGTGAAGGGCTTGCCCTCAGCCCCCGCCTTGGTCGCCAGCGACGCCAGCTCGGCGAAGCCGGCGATGAATTCCGGCCGGCAATCGGGATAGCCCGAATAGTCGAGCGCATTGACGCCGATATGGATCTCCCGCGCGCCCAGGACCTCGGCCCAGGCCAGGGTGAGCGACAGGAAGACCAGGTTGCGCGCGGGGACGTAGGTGATCGGGATTTCCGGCCCGAGGCCGTCCTTCGGCACGTCGATATCGTCGGTCAGCGCCGACCCTCCGAACTGCCGCAGGTCGAGCGGCAGGACCACATGGCGTTCGGCCCCCAGGTGCGCCGCGATCGTCCGCGCCGCGTCGATCTCCCGGCGATGGCGCTGGTTGTAGTCGATCGTCAGGGCGAAGAGCCGGCAGCCCGCCTCCCGCGCCAGGCCCGCCACCACCATTGAATCCAGTCCCCCCGACAGGAGGACCACCGCGCTGCGTCCGCTCATCTGCTGCATGGGCGCGGGGCTAGACCTTGGCGGGGC
>CAZFPW010000070.1:7127-9467 GCA_964520765.1 uncultured Novosphingobium sp. | reverse complement strand
GCGCCGATCCGCCGCCCCTCCACGACGAAGTTGAAGGGCAGGCCCTCGGCGATGCCCTGCGCCTCGATCTGCACCACGTCCTCGGTCACGCGGTGGATATGGGTGCGGCCATAGCCCTTGCCCTGGCAGGTGTACTGGATCGTCACGTCGTTGGGCTGGTCGGAGACGATGAAGCGTTCGCACTGCTGCTGCGGATGGCGCAGCTGGATCAGGCGGCGCCCGTCGCGCAGGCAGATGCGTTCGACCGGCGCCCCTGGCTCACGCGGGCGCAATTCCCAGCGCCCGCCCTCAAGCTGGTCGAGCATGCCGAGCGCGGCGCGATGGCTCGCCGCCGGGGCCGCCCCGCCGACGATCGTCATCATTGCAATTGCCACCAATGCCGATCGCAACCCAGCCCCCTTTGCCAGCGATACTCGCGTGCCGGCTAAAGGGACTCGACCGGCCGGCGAATTGTATCATTTTCCTTGAGAGCGTCCAAGCGTGTAATTTCAGCGACGAAACGAGAGATTACAAGTCAATGGCGAAGACCTTCGAGCAGAAGGCGCAATCGATCGAGATCAGGCCGTCGTCGCCCCGCATCTCCGCCCGGTCCTGATCCGGGAACTGGCCGAGCACCTGGCGGTAGTGCTCCACCGAGCAGCGGCACCCGCGCGAAAGCGGTCCGCCGCTCTGCACCCGCACCTCACGCTCGTCATGGAACAGCCGCCAGACCAGCGCCTCCAGCGAAAGGGCGGGATCGACCAGCTCGTCGTGCCGGGTCGATCCGGCCAGCGTGGCGACATGCTCCCATTCCGGGTGATCCATGCGGACGTGAAGCCGCATGCGGCCTTCCTCCCCTTCGGCCAGATGCTGAAGGAGCAGGCCCCCGGCCACGCAATGTCCGCCCTCGCAGCGCACGCCGACGCGCATCAGGGTCGGCACCTGCTCGGACTGGGCGAAGTAGTCCTGGCAGCACTCGGCCAGCGTATCGCCTTCGAGCGGCACGATCCCCTGATAGCGCTGCCCGGAAGAGGCGAGGTCGAAGGTGATCGCCAGGTAGCCCTGCCCGAACAGCGCGAAGAGCGACGGATTCGCCCCCAGCATGGCCAGCCGCTCGGCATCGTGCCGGACATAGCCGCGCAGCTCGCCCGAGCGATAGTCGCAGACCAGCAGGTCGACGATGCCGCCCTGGGCCTGGACCTGCATGGTCATCTGCCCGTCGCCCTCCTTCAGCAACGAGCCGATCAGGGCGCAGATGACCAGCGCTTCGGCGAGCAGGTTGCGGATCGCCGGGGGATAGGCATGGGCGGACAGGATGCGGTCGAGCACCGGCCCCAGCCGCACGGCGCGGCCCCGCGCATGCATGTCCGGGATCGTGAAGGCCAGGACATGGTCGAACCCGGTCTCGTCGGCGGGGATCGGCCCGAGATCGCTCACAACTGCCCCAGGGCCCAGCGCAGCACCGACTTCTGGGCATGGATGCGGTTCTCCGCCTCGTCCCACACGGCCGAGGCCGCGCTGTCGATCACCGCGTCGGTCACTTCCTCGCCCCGGTGGGCGGGCAGGCAGTGCATGAACACGGCCTCCGGCGCCGCGGCGGCCATCAGCGCCGCGTCGACCTGGTAGGGCGTCATCGCCGCGACCTTGGCCTCGCTGTCGGGCTGCCCCATCGAGACCCAGCAATCGGTGACGACGACCTGCGCCCCGGCCGCCGCCGCCCGCGCATCGCGCACGAAGCGGATGTCCGCCCCGGCCGCCCGTGCCTGCTCGACGAAGCGGGGATCGGGATCGTAGCCTTCGGGCGAGCCGACGCGGATCGTGAACTTCATCAGCCCGGCCGCCTCGATCAGCGAGTTGAGCACGTTGTTGCCGTCGCCCAGCCAGGCCATCTGCAGGCCGGGCAGCGGCATGCCCCGCTCGACGATGGTCAGCAGGTCGGCCATGATCTGGCAGGGGTGCGACTGGTCGGTAAGGCCATTGATCACCGGAACGCTGGCATAATGGGCCAGTTCCTCGATCTTGGCGTGATCGTCGGTGCGGATCATGATCGCATCGACCATCCGGCTGAGCACCCGCGCGGTATCGGCCACGGTCTCCCCCCGGCCGAGCTGGGTCGAGCCGGCCTCCAGGATGATCGCGCTGCCGCCGAGCTGGCGCATCGCCATGTCGAACGATACTCGCGTGCGGGTCGAGTTCTTCTCGAAGATCATCGCCAGGACATGACCGGCGAGCGGCGCGTCGGCATCGGGCTTGCCCTTGGGCCACGCGCGCCGCGCCGTCTTCCGATCGAGCGCATCGTTGAGCATCGCCGCGACGGCATCGCCGCCCGCATCCGAGAGATCGAGGAAGTGCCGGGTCATT
>CAZFPW010000070.1:3400-7027 GCA_964520765.1 uncultured Novosphingobium sp. | reverse complement strand
CAGGCTCCTGCGGATAGCTGGCGGCGCCGGCCGACAGCTTGTCCATGAATTCGTCGATATGGCCATCGTCGATGACGAGCGGCGGCACGATCCTGAGCGTGTTGTCGCCGCCCGAGACCGTCAGCAGGCCGTGATTGTCGCGCAGGTGCTCGACCAGCGCGCGCGGCTCCGCCTTGAGCTTGAGGCCGAGCAGCAGGCCGCGCCCGCGCACTTCCTCGAACAGCTCGGGATAGTTGCCGATGAACTGCTCGAGCCGGCCGACCAGCTTGGCGCTCTTGTCGCGCACGTTGGCCAGGATGTCCTCCGCGTCGAACGCATCGAGCACGGCCTCGCCCGCGGCGACCGCCAGCGGATTGCCGCCATAGGTCGAGCCGTGGGCGCCGATCACCATGCCCCGCGCCGCCTTCTCGGTGGCAAGGCAGGCGCCGAGCGGGAAGCCGCCGCCGATGCCCTTGGCCGCGGCGACGACATCGGGGACCACGCCGTACTGTTCATAGGCGAAGAAGGTGCCGCTGCGGCCATAGCCGCACTGGACCTCGTCGAGGGCGAGGATCAGGTCGTGCTCGTCGCACAGCGCGCGCAGGCCCTCCATGAATTCCTGCGTCGCGACGCGAATGCCGCCCTCGCCCTGAATCGGCTCGACCAGGAAGCCTGCGGTATTCGGCCCGATCGCCGCCTTGGCCGCTTCCAGATCGTTGAACTCCACGTACTTGAAGCCCGGCAGCAGCGGCAGGAAGCCCTTGTGCATCTTCTCCTGGCTGGACGCGCTGATCGTCGCCAGGGTCCGGCCGTGGAAGGCCTGGTTGAAGGTGACGATCTCGAACCTGTCGGCGTTGCCCCCATACTGGTGATAGGCGCGCGTCGTCTTGATCGCGCATTCGACCGCCTCGGCCCCCGAGTTGGTGAAGAACACCGTGTCGGCGAAGGTGAGGTCGACCAGCCGCTGCGCCAGGTGCTCCCCCTGGGGACTGCCGTAGAGGTTCGAGCAATGCATCAGCGTCTCGGCCTGGCGCTGGATCGCGCCGATCAGCCCGGCGTGCGAATGGCCGAGCGCATTGACCGCGATGCCGCTGGCGAAATCGAGCGCGCGCCGGCCGTCCTCGCTGACGAGGTGGCAATGCTCACCGCGCACGGGCCGGAACCCGCACCGGGGGTACACGGGCATCAGCGGGGTGATCGACATGACTGGTTCCTTTGCATTCTTGGAATTCGATGGCCTGGCTTCGCACGGATTTCGGGATGATGCGGGCCGGGAGACGCAAACGACAAATGGCGGCTCCCCGGACCACGCCACGGGAGCCGCCATTCGCGCTTGCCTATGCTGTCGCTTGCCGCCGGAAGAACCCGGAGGCAGGTGCGGGCAGGATCAACCCTGAAGCGGCACCAGGTTGACCGCCGAGTACTTGCCTCGTCGATCGACTTCGATGTCGAATTCCAGCTTGTCGCCCTCGTTCAGCGCCCGAAGGCCCGACCGCTCCACCGCGCTGATGTGCACGAAGGCGTCGGGCTGGCCGTCATCACGGGTGATGAAGCCGAAGCCCTTCATCGAGTTGAAGAACTTGACCGTGCCGGTCGCCCTCTCGCCGGTCAGCTCGCGCTGCGGCGCAGCGTCGCGCTTCTCGACGGGGATGACGTCGCCGACGACCTGGAGGTCGCTGGCCGAAATCTTGCCGCCGCGATCGACGAGGTTGAATTCGAGCTGCTGGCCCTCGGCCAGGCCTTCGAGGCCGGCGCGCTCCACCGAGCTGATGTGGACGAACACGTCCTCGCCGCCGTCTTCGCGCTGGATGAAGCCGAAGCCCTTGCCCGCGTTGAAGAACTTGACCACGCCCTTGCCGGTGCCGACCACCTGGGCGGGCATGCCGCCGCCGCGGGGTCCGCCGCCGAAGCCGCCGCCACCGCCGCCGCGCGGGCCGCCGAAGCCGCCACCACCGCCGCCGCCATAGCCGCCACGGTCACCACCGCCGAAGCCGCCGCGCGAGCCGCCGCCACCGAAACGATCGCCGCCGAAGCCGCCGCCTCCACCACCACCAAAGGGATCGAAGCCGCCGCCTTCTTCACCGAAACCATCGCGCTTGTCCCGGCCCCTGCCGCGACGTCCTCTGTCAAAACCCATAAACTCGAACGTACCTTCGTTTCGCCCTCAACCAGCCGTTCGGCGCGCGGACGGGATGCACCGAACCAGGAGGCAAGCGGCCGCACATGCAGCCGACGGTCCCCCGAGAGTCGCCCGCATATACCAAAAAAGCGAGCGAAGCGAATGAAATCGCGGGCTCCACCCTCTAGCGCCAAAGTATTGCGAAGCCGTTGCAGAGTCGCGGCGTCGCAAAGCCGCTCGCAACGCCTTGCGAGCGGGCCGCGAGCTTGGCACAAGCGCGCGTCATGGACATCCTCGCCCTGCTCTCCGATCCCGCCGCCTGGATCGCGCTCTTCACCCTGATCACGCTCGAAGTCGTCCTCGGCATCGACAACCTCGTGTTCATCGCGATTCTGTCCAACAAGCTGCCGGCGCACCAGCAGCAGAAGGCGCGGCGGATCGGCCTGACGCTGGCCCTCGCCATGCGAATCGGGCTGCTGCTGCTGATCGGCTGGATCGTCACCCTGCAGACCCCGCTGTTCGACCTGGGGCTGGAGGGCGCGCCCGGCGCCAACGGTCAGCCGGGCTTCGAGACGGCCTTTTCGGGCCGCGACCTGATCCTGCTGGCGGGCGGCCTGTTCCTACTGTGGAAGGCGACCAGCGAGATCCACCACTCGATGGACCCCGAGGGCGACAGCGGCCAGCTCCTCGACAAGGACAACGGCGGGCCGGCGGCCGGCAAGGCGGCCGATCCCAAGGCGGGCGTCGTCCAGCTCACCTTCTCCGCGGCGATCGCCCAGATCATCGCGCTCGACCTGGTGTTCTCGATCGATTCGATCCTCACCGCCGTCGGCATGACCGACCACGTGCCGATCATGATCACCGCCGTCGTCATCACCGTCGGCATCATGCTGGTCGCGGCCGATCCGCTCGCCCGCTTCATCGAGAAGAACCCGACGCTGGTGATGCTGGCCCTGGCCTTCCTGGTGATGATCGGCGTGGTGCTGATCGCCGACGCCTTCGGCGTGCACATCCCCAAGGGCTATATCTACGCCGCGATGGGTTTTTCCGGCGCGGTCGAGACGCTCAACATCATCTCGCGCAACCGCCGCACGCGCCAGCGCGCCGCCGCAGGCCAGGAGTAACGCCGCCATGTTCCGCAAAGTGACCGACGGCGTCTTCGCCAGCCCGCAGATCGGCCTCGACGAGATCGCCGAGGCCGCGGGGATGGGCGTGACCCTGGTGATCAACAACCGCCCCGAGGGCGAGAGCGACGACCAGACGCCCGGCCCCGAGATCGAGGCGGCGGCGCGCGCCGCGGGCATGGACTACCTCGCCATCCCGGTGACCCATGCGGGCTTCAGCGAAGGCCAGGTCAAGGCGATGGCCGAGGCCCTGGCGGGAAGCGCCGGGCCTGTCCTCGCCTATTGCCGCTCGGGCACCCGCTCGACCCTGCTCTGGGCGCTGGCCGAGGCGAGCCGGGGCGGCGAGCCCGAGACGATCGCCGCCCAGGCCGCCCAGGCCGGCTACGACATCGCCTCGATCCGCCC
>CAZFPW010000070.1:0-3300 GCA_964520765.1 uncultured Novosphingobium sp. | reverse complement strand
AAAAAAGGGGCCGGAGCGGCTGGCTCCGGCCCTTAGGTGTTGTTCGCAGGAGGAACATCGGATGGCGGGACCGAGGGGGAGGAGAAGAGGAGGAGAACCCCGGCCCCGCCAAACTCTGGGACAGGCTTAGTAGTTGTAGGCGCGCTCGCCGTGCTCGCCGATGTCGAGGCCTTCGTGCTCGACTTCCTTCGAGACGCGCAGGCCGATCGTGTACTTGACGATCAGGAAGGCGATGGCCGAACCGATCGCGGCCCAGGCGATGGCGACGCCCGTGGCGAAGAGCTGGGTGCCGAGCTGGCTGCCGATCGAATAGTCGGCATCGCCCGGTCCGCCGAAGCCCGGCGCATAGGTGAAGGCCACGCCGATCGAGCCGAGGATGCCGGCGACGCCGTGGATGCCGAAGACGTCGGCAGTGTCGTCGAAGCCCAGCTTGGGCTTGAGGCCGGCAACGAAGGCGTAGCACAAGACCGAGGCGATGGCGCCGAGGACGATCGCACCGAACGGCCCGCTGTTGCCCGCCGCCGGAGTGATGGCGACGAGGCCGGCGATGACGCCCGAGCAGCCGCCGAGCAGGGTCGACTTGTGGCCGGAGAGCTTCTCCGCGAGCAGCCAGGCGACGGCGCCGGCGGCGGTGGCGGTGAAGGTGTTGATCATGGCCAGGCCCGCGGCCCCGTTGGCGCCCAGCGCCGAGCCGGCGTTGAAGCCGAACCAGCCCACCCACAGCAGGCCCGTGCCGATCAGCGTCGCGGTCAGCGAGTGCGGAGGCATCGCTTCCTTGAGGTAGCCGGTGCGGGGGCCGAGGATGAGGCAGCCGACCAGGCCGGAGATGCCCGCGTTGATGTGCACCACGGTGCCGCCCGCGAAGTCCAGCGCGCCCTTCTCGAAGAAGAAGCCGCCGCCCGCCCAGACCATGTGGGCCAGCGGGAAATAGACGATCGTCAGCCAGATCACCGCGAAGACCATCAGGGCGCTCAGCTTGACGCGCTCGGCCAGCGAGCCGACCAGCAGCGCCGCGGTGATCGCCGCGAAGGTCATCTGGAAGCTGATGAAGACATATTCGGGGATCGTCCCCGAAAGGCTGTCCGGCGTGATCCCGGCCAGGAACAGCTTGGCCCCGTCGCCGAAGAACGCGCCCTCGCCGCTGAAGGCGATGGAATAGCCCCACGACACCCAGACCAGCATCGCCACGCAGGCGATGGCGAGGACGTGGGTGAGCATCGACAGCATGTTCTTGGTCCGCAGCAGGCCGCCGTAGAACAGCGCCAGGCCGGGCAGGATCATCAACAGGACGAGCACGGTGGAGACGAGCATCCAGGCCGTGTCGCCGCTATTGAGGGTGGGCGCCGCCTCGGCGGCGGCAGTGACGGCTTCCTGAGCGAAAGCGGCGGTCGCGGCGAAGAGCGAGGCGCCCAAAGCGCCCGCGCCGCAGAGAATCTTGCGGATCATGGTGGGTTCCCTCCTGTCGATCACAGCGCGGTGTCGCCGGATTCGCCGGTGCGGATGCGCACGGCGGAAGCAAGGTCGAGCACGAAGACCTTGCCGTCGCCGATCGCCTCGGTGCTGGCGGTATGCTGGATGGTCTCGACGATTTGCGGTGCCAGGCTGTCGCTGGCGGCGATCTCGATCTTCACCTTGGGCAGCATGTTGGTCGAATATTCGGCGCCGCGGTAAATCTCGGTCTGCCCCTTCTGCCGCCCGAAGCCCTTGACCTCGGAGACGGTCATGCCCGCCACGCCCAGGGCGCCCAGCGCCTCGCGCACTTCGTCGAGCTTGAAGGGCTTGATGATGGCGATGATGAATTTCATGCCGATCCCCTATTAGCCAGCCGGCCCCATGCCGGCTCGCAGGATGGATCAGCAAGGACCGTGCCAGTTTACCTTTCGGCAGGGATTTCCGCGAGTGCACACATATGCCGCACCTGCACAGGGCGGCAGGGCCGCTCGAATCTTCGGCACCTGCCTAATTTTTAGGCAGCGTCAGCCGGGCCAGGACGGGCAGATGGTCCGAGGCGACGGCGGCGAGCTGGCTGTGGTGCACCGCGCACTCCACCCCTTCCCACCCGCCCGAGACGACGAAACGGTCGAGCTGGGCGACCGGCCGGCGCGAGGGGAAGCTGCGCCCCGGCGCCAGCAGCTGCCAGGGCTCCGCGAACTCGCGAAAGCAGCCGCCCTGCCGCGACCATTCGTTGAAATCGCCCATCAGCACGGCGGGATGGTCCCCGTCGCAGCCGGCGACGTGATCGAGCACTGTGCGCACCTGGTCACGGCGGCGCAGGCCGGAGAGGTCGAGGTGCATGCCCACCACCCGCACCGGCCGGCCGTCGACCACCAGATCGGCGCGGACCGCCCCGCGCGGCTCGACCGTGGGCAGCGGGACCATGCCGGCATCGACGATCTCGATCTCCCGCCGCACCAGCAGGGCATTGCCGTGCCAGCCCATCGAGTTGGGGCGGCCGAGATGGCCGTGGTCGATCGGCACCACGCGATAGGGCGTATGATCGTCGATCACCTGGCGCGGCAGGACCCCGGCGCGCGTCCCGAAGCGGCGATCCGCCTCCTGCAAGGCCACGACATCGGCATCGATCTCGCGCAGCACCGCGATGATCCGGTCGGGATCGCGGCGACGGTCGAGGCCCACGGCCTTGCGGATGTTGTAGCTGGCGAAAGTGAGCTGCATGTCGGCCACAGGTAGGAAACGCACGAAAGCGCGACAAGTGGCGGGATGGGGGTAGGGCGGGGGTATATATCCCCTCCTCTTCAGAGGAGGGGACCAAGGGGTGGTGGCGATGCGCTTGCGCATCGCTCGCGAAGCGACAGGTCGCGCCCAGCCTCCACCACCCCCCAGCCCCCTCCTCTGAAGAGGGGGGGAGCCAGGCCTCCTACAACCGAGGGGATACGTCGTCCCGGACTCGATCCGGGACCGCTGGCCTCATCGACGCGCCCCCCGGCAACCCGGCCACCAGCGATCCCGGGTCAAGCCCGGGATGACGTCCCGTCGCTCAGCGCTCCTTGGTCGCGCTGAAGGTCAGCTCCGGGTTGCGCTCCTGCTGATAACCGACATCCCAGGCCGATTTCGCCAGGAACACCGGATCGCCGTCGCGGTCCTTGGCGAGGTTGGACTTGTTGAAGTCGGTAAAGCCCTTCAGCGCCGCCTCGCTGCCCTTGAGCCAGCGCGCGGTGTCGAACGGCGCGGGCTCCAGCACGGCCTCGACCTTGTATTCCGCCTCCAGCCGGCTGATCAGCACGTCGAGCTGGAGCTGGCCGACCACGCCGACGATCCACTGCGCGCCGATCTCGGGAT
>CAZFPW010000069.1:0-11182 GCA_964520765.1 uncultured Novosphingobium sp. | reverse complement strand
GCCTGGATATCCGCCGCCGTCACCGCGACAAGCCGGTCCCGCGCCTTGACCTCGCGTTCGATGCGGTCGGCTTCGGTCTGGGCGCGGTCGACCAGGGTCATCCAGCCGAAGTTGGTCTTGAGCAGGTTGTCGAAGCTTTCGAGCAGGGGTTCGCGGGCGCGTTGCAGCACGTCGGGGTCGATGGGCCGGTCGCGCAGCTCGGCGATGGTCTGGAGGATCGCCTCGCGCACGGCCGGCAGGTCGCGCACGTCGACCGAGGCGGTGACGGCGAAGGTGCCGTAGCCGCGCCAGACGGTGCTGGGCGCACTGGACGAGCCTGGCGAATAGGCCTTGCCCAGCTTTTCGCGCAGGGTGTCGGTCAGCTCGATGCGGACGATCCGCTCCAGCAGGTTGAGTACCTGCTTTTCCTGCGGATCGCTGTCGTCGCGGGTCGGCCAGGTCATGCGCACGATTGCCTGGTCCTTGGGGCCGGTGTGGCGGATGACGCGCGGGGTCGTGTCGGCGGTGAAGGGGCGCTGGCGCTGTTCGGGATAGGCGCCGAAGTCCTTCTCCCGCGCCGGCAGCGCGCCGAAGGTCCGGCCGACGAGCTGGATCACCTGATCCTCGTCGATGTCGCCCACCACGCCGATCTCGATGGCGCCCCTGGCCAGCCGGTCGGCGATGTCCTGCCTCAGCTTGGCGAAGGTGAGGGCGCGGTAATCGTCCGGCTGCTGCATGGTGAAGCGCGGATCGTTGTCCGACAGGATGCCGCCGATCGAGGTGGAGAGCGCCGAGCCCGGCGTGGCGAAGCGCTGGGCGAAGAAGTTGTTGATGTTGAGGCGATAGCGCAGCTCTCCCTCCGGCCGGAAGCCCGGATCGGTGAGGAAGGCGGCCATGAGCTGGAGCTGAAGCTCCAGGTCGAGCGGGGTCGTCTGGACCTGGGAGACGAAGGTTTCCGCCGTGCTCGACAGGTTGGCGCCCACGGTGCGCCCGGCGAGCAGCGATTGAAGCTCGTCCTGGCTGTGCTTGCCGAGGCCGCCTGCCGTCAGCGTCGCGATCATCTCGGTGGCCAGCGGGTTGGCCTTGGTCGCCAGCATGTCCCCGCCGTCGACGCTGAGCTGGACGTGGATCCGTTCCTTTTCCAGCTCGGTCCGCTTGAGATTGAGGCGCACGCCGTTGGCGAAGCGAACCTCGCGGATGTCCCGCAGGGGTTCGCGCGTATCGCTTTCGACCGTGCCCGGCGTGCCGAAGTCGGTATAGGCGAACTTGCTGGCGTCGACCGCCTTGCCTGGCTCCAGCCGGGCGCGGGCCGCCTCGTTCCAGGCCGCGCGCAGGGCTTCCGCGCCGCCTTCGGGCGCGTTGCGGCCTTCGAAGCGGATCAGCGGATCGTCCAGCGGCACGGCCTCCCGCTTGAGCGCTTCGAGCACGCGGTCGGGCGTGATCTCCGGGACCAGGGCTTCGAGCCGTTCGAGCGCGCTCTGCGGCGTGGCGGGCACGCGCTCGTCGTTGATCAGCGCGAAGACCGCGTTGACCAGCGCGCCGTGGGAGCGGGTATCGGCCGAGGCGGCGGCATTGCGGGCGGCGGTGCGGAGGCTGGCGACCTGTTCGGCGACTTCCGCCTCGCTGAAGCCGAAGGCCAGGGCGCGGCGATATTCCTCGGCGGCGGCGATCAGGCCGCGACGCCATTTCTTGTCGACGGTATAGACCACCAGATTGCTGGTCCGCCCGGCCTTGAACACCTCGCCCGTGCCGAAACCGGCGTCGCGGAACGGCGGATCGGAAAGGCGCGAGAGGCGGGTCAGGCGGCGGTTGACGATCGCATAGCCGATCTGCCGCAACACGCCCTCGCGGCGCTGGGCGATGGTGTCCTTCTCGCTCAGCCAGGGCCCGTGGCGCGAGGCGATGATCCGTTCGGTCAGCGCGGGATCGATATAGATCTCGGTCCGTCCCTGGGCCTTGGGATCGACGGGGCCGGCGTCGGGCTGGGGCTCGACCGGCGCGGGCTTCCAGTCCGCGAAGCGGGTGCGGATCGCCTGCTCCACCAGGTCCGGATCGAAATCGCCGACGACGACCAGCGAGGTGTGCTCGGGCACATATTCGCGCTGCCAGAACGCCTTGAGGGCGGCGGCGGTGGCCCCTTGCAGCGTTTCGTCGACGCCGATCGGCATGCGCTTGCCGTAACGGGACTGGGGATAGAGGAAGCCGATCTGGGCGACCTGGTTGCGGAAGCGCCAGGAATTGCGGTCGCGCTTCTCGGCCAGGATCACGCCGCGCTCGCGCTCCACCGCCCCGGTGTCGAAGGTCAGCTCGCTCGCGGTCTCGCGCATCAGCATCAGCGCGGTGTCGAGCAGGGCGGGATCGTTGCGCGGCAGGTCGAGCATGTAGGTCGTCCGCTCGAACCCGGTGGAGGCGTTGGTGTCGGCTCCGAAGGCCAAGCCCTGGCGCTCCAGCAGGCGGATCATCTCGCCCTCGGGGACGTTGGTGCTGCCGTTGAACGCCATGTGCTCGACGAAATGGGCGAAGCCGCGCTCGGCATCGCTTTCGTCGAGCGAGCCGGCCTTCACCACCATCCGCACCTGCGCCGTCCCCTTGGGCGTGGCGTTGCGACGGATGACGTAGCGCATGCCGTTGTCGAGCACGCCGAATTTGAAGGCCGGGTCGACCGGCACGTCGCTCTGCTCGAAGGCCCAGACGGGCCGCGCGGCGGTGGAGGCGGAGGCGATCCGTTCGGCCTGCGGGGCGCAGGCGGCAAGGGAAACGCACGAAACGAGGAGGGCGTAGAAGAACCTGGGGCGCATCGGCCCAGTGGTGGCGCAATGTCAGGCGCGGGGCAAGGGGCGCAAGTTCCTCCCCGTTTCCGCGCAGCGGGAATGGGGAGGGGGACCGCTCCGCGCAGCGGAGTGGTGGAGGGGGAGGGCGCGGCGCGATTCCCCCTCCGTCAGGCCTGCGGCCTGCCACCTCCCCATTTCGCTTCGCGAAACGGGGAGGAACTTGGAAGGGTTACTTCCCCCGCAGCTTGCGGTGGTGGTTGAGGTCCGCGACCTCGCTCGACGGGCCGTCGTTCTCCAGCAGGCCGAGCCGGCGGGCGACTTCCTGATAGGCCTCTTCCTCACCGCCCAGGTCGCGGCGGAAGCGGTCCTTGTCGAGCTTCTCGCCCGTGGTCATGTCCCACAGGCGGCAGCCGTCCGGGCTGATCTCGTCGGCCAGGATCACGCGGCTGTAATCGCCTTCCCAGATGCGGCCGAACTCCAGCTTGAAGTCCACCAGACGGATGTTGATCGCCGCGAACATGCCGCAGAGGAAGTCGTTGACCCGGATGGCCATGGCCGAGATGTCCTGCATCTCGTCGTTGTTGGCCCAGCCGAAGCAGGCGATGTGCTCTTCCGCGATCAGCGGATCGCCCAGCGCGTCGTCCTTGTAGTAGTATTCGATCAGGGTGTGGGGCAGGGGCTCCCCCTCCTCGATGCCGAGGCGCTTGGAGAGCGATCCGGCCGCGACGTTGCGGACCACGACCTCGATCGGCACGATCTCGACCTGGCGGACCAGCTGCTCGCGCATGTTGAGGCGGCGGACGAAGTGCGTCGGGATGCCGATGTGGTTCAGGCGGGTGAAGACGTACTCGCTGATCCGGTTGTTGATGACGCCCTTGCCCTGGATCGTGCCCTTCTTCTGGGCGTTGAAGGCGGTGGCGTCATCCTTGAAGTACTGGATGATGGTGCCGGGCTCCGGCCCTTCGTACAGGATCTTGGCCTTGCCCTCGTAGATCTGGCGGCGACGCGACATCGTGGTTTCCTCGAAAACGGCAAGCCCCGGTGCTGACAGGTCGCTTTCGCGGCTGCTGGCCCGGGGCGGTCCGGCATCCCCTACGCCAAAACGCGGAAGGGCGCAATTGAAGGCGATCGCTGCAACTTTATCCCTTCCGCAAGCCCGCCGGTGGGCGCGGCCAGGCGCTGAAGGCTCACTCGATCCGTCTCTAAATCGTGGTATTTCATCGCATTAACCACGATAGTTAACTCCACGATCAGCGCTAGGTAGGGTCGCGGACGCAAGCGGCCCGCATTTAAACAATTCTTAGCCAATGCCCGGCTACGCTCCGCCCCAGGACCGAACTGTCTTAATGGGGCAATCGAATGAACGCAGATCGAGACCGCGCAAGCGGCCGACGGCTGGAGCGCCACCCGAGCGGCGGCGTCCTGCGCTCGCTGATTCAGGACTCCGCCGGCAACACCCTGGCCATGATGGCGGCGTTCCTCGTGCCCCTGACGGCGCTGGCCGGGTCGGCGGTCGACATGTCGCGGTCCTATCTCGTGCGCGTCCGCCTGCAGCAGGCCTGCGACGCCGGCGTCTTGGCCGGCCGCAAGCTGATGACCGTGACCTCCGGCGCCACGCTCGACGCCAATCCCTATAACCCCAGCAATCCGAGCGCCACGCCCGCCCACACCGCGGCGAAGGCCTTCTTCGACAACAATTTCCCCGAAGGCTGGATGCAGACCTCCGGGCGGTCCTTCACCCCGACGCGGATGTCCGACGGTCAGGTGACCGCGACCGCCAGCGTCACCCTGCCGATGGTCGTCATGCGCATGTTCGGTTTCGAGCAGACGACCCAGACCGTAACCTGCACCGCGCGGCTCGACATCGGCGACAGCGACATCATGTTCGTGCTCGACACGACCGGCTCGATGGCCTGCCTCGCCAGCGAGAACGCGCCCTGCGGCCAGTCCGTGTCGAGCTATACGCGCGAGGACGGGACGACGGGCTACTACACCGAGGAAAAGGCGGAATCCCGGATCGCCGGCCTGCGCAACGCGGTGCTGCTGTTCTACGACACGCTGGATTCCAACAAGCCGGCCGGGTCCCACATCCGTTACGGCTTTGTGCCTTATACATCGACGGTGAACGTCGGTTTCCTGCTGCCGCAGTCCAGCATCGTGGATTCATGGACCTATCAGTCGCGCGAACTGGCGACTGATATGAACTCGTCGACCCTGCCGACGAAGAACAACAACAATAACTACACTGTCACGCAATCGAATTCCGCGGGCAACTATTACCATGGGGACGTGCTTTACGGCAGCAGGCCGGATGGCGTGACGGTCACGCCCCCCTCGGGAACCACCAATAACAAGGAATGGTGCCTGGCCCAGGAAACCCGCAAGTCGGGAACGACCGACTATGCCAGGGGCACCTGGCCCGCAAGCGGAACCGTGAAGCGGAAATTCCCAGTCTGGTCGAGCAACACCTGCAAGACCTATGAGTGGAACGTGAAGCCGATGTGGCGCTTCAAGCCGGTGACCTACGACGTCAGCACGTTCAAGACCGGCGCCGAAACCACCGATCCCAGCAAGTTCACGGGCGCGAAGTCCAAGTGGCAGGGATGCATCGAGGAACGGAACACCACCGCTGACACGAGCTTCAACATCAACAGCCTGCCGGCGGACCTCGACCCAGACCTCCCGGCGACGAGCACCGCCACCCGTTGGCGGCCGATGTGGCCGGATGTGATCTATTATCGCTCGGGTACGGCGGAGGCCACCAATTCGGGAGCGAGCACGAACCCCTATGGGGATTCGAACAGCACGTCGGTCACTGGAAACTACACCAATTTGCTGAGCTACGATAACATGTCCAGCGGCTATGTATCGTGCGGCAAGGCAGCGCAGCGCCTGACGGAGATGACCCGTGACGAGGTCAGCGACTACGTCAACCATGCCGACTTCGTCCCCCAGGGCGGCACCTATCACGACACCGGCATGATCTGGGGCACGCGCCTGATCTCACCGACCGGGCTGTTCAAGGACGATACCAAGGCATGGCCGGGGAACAATCCCCCGAACCGCTACATCGTGTTCATGACCGATGGCGCCATGTCGCCGAACGCCGGGCTCTATGGCATGTACGGGATGGAGAAGCTGGACCAGCGGGTCGCGGGGGGCAACCACTCAAATCTGACGACCTATACCGGCTATCACAATGCCCGGTTCCAGGCGGCCTGTGACGCGGCCAAGGCGCGCAACATCACGGTCTTCGTGGTCGAGTTTGGCGTCGGCAGCACGCCCACGACTCCGATGACGAACTGCGCGAGCGAGGGCTTCGCCTATGCCGCCACCACCAACGAGGCCTTGCAGACCGCGTTCCAGCGCATTGCGCTGCAGGTCGCCAAGCTGAGGCTCTCGCAGTGAGGAGGGGGCGAACCATGCAATCCGTCCTTCATGCGCTGCGAGGCGATACGAAAGGCGTCACGGCAATCGAGTTCGGGATCGTCGCGCCGGTCATGGCCCTGTTCATGATGGGCGTCGGCGAGTTGCTCTACGGCAGCTACACCAACTCGATCCTGACGGGCGCCGTCCAGAAGGCGGGCCGCGACGCGACCCTGCAGCAGAACACCACGTCTACCGCGACGGCGGGGATCGACGGCCAGGTGATGAGCCTGGTCCGGCAGGTGGCCCCGGCCGCCACCTATGTCTCGACGCGCGAAAACTACACGACCTTCTCGAACGTGGACAAGCCGGAGCCGTTCATCGACAGCACCAAGACCGGCACGATCGGCGTCCGCGATCCCGGTGAATGCTTTACCGACGTGAACGGCAATGGCCTGTGGGATGCCGATATGGCGCGCAGCGGGGTCGGCGGGGCGAGCGACGTCGCCCAATACACGATCACTGTGGATTATCCGCGGATATTCCCCGTGGCCAAGCTGCTCGGATGGGGTTCCACCGCTTCGCTGCGGGCGCAGACGGTGCTCAAGAATCAGCCCTATGCGGCGCAGTCCTCGCCCAGCCCCGCGACGGTTTGCACATGACGGGAGGTTCCGCACCGATGCGCCTGTCCAAGCTCGCCACCGCTCTGCGCCGGGACACCAGCGGCCTTGCGCTGCTCGAGTTCGCCATGGCCTTTCCGGTCCTGCTGGCGCTTGGGATGTACGGCGTCGACACGGCCAACATGGCGCTCACCAACCTCCGGCTCAACCAGATCGCGCTCAACCTGGCGGACAACGCCTCGCGCGTGGGTGTGAACAGCACCCTGTCGTTGCAGCAGATGCGCGAAGTCGACGTCAACGACATCTTCGAAGGCGCTAGGATGCAGGGCGCCGCGATCAATCTCAACGCCAACGCGCGCGTCATCCTGTCCAGCCTGGAGCGGAATGCTTCCGGCGAGCAGCGGATTCACTGGCAGCGCTGCTTCGGCGCGAGGACCGGCGTCGCCTATGAATCGCACTACGGCAAGGCGCTGAACGCCGATGGTTCGACCGCGACCGGCAATACCGGCCCAACCTCGGCGGGCATGGGTGAGGCAGGGTCGCTGGTGAACGCTCCGGTGAACAATTCGGGCGTGATGTTCGTGGAGATCAACTATCGCTACACGCCGATGTTCTCGTGGCTCTCGTCCCCGGCGGACCTTCGCTACGTGGCTTCGTTCATTGTGCGCGACCCGCGGGATTTCGCCAGGATCTACAATCCTTCGCCAACCGCAACGCCGTCCTATTGCAACTACACCACAAGGGTCTAGCCTTCGCGCATCCTACCAGTGCGGGCCGATCGCAGGGCGAATGGGAATCCAATGAAACAGGTCTTTTTCCTCCTTCCGCTCCTGCTCGCGGCCTGTTCGCAGGGGGTGAGCCAGGAACAGCAGCGGATCGACGCGCTCGAGCAAGAGAATGCGCAGCTTCGCGATGAGCTGAAAAAGCAGAAGGACAACGTCGCCAAGCTGCGTTCCGCCTTGTCGCGCGGCGAGTCGAGCATCGATGAGAGCGATGAGGCACCGGGGCAACCGACCGTCCCGGAGCCGGTTTCTCCCGCTCCGCCAATCAATAGCGGCTCCGACGGCGGACCTGCCGCTCAGCCGCTTACCTGAGGCATGTAGCGGGCGGGAACGCCACCGCTTTCCGGGGATTTGTGAATCGCACAGGTCCAGGAGAAGCGCATGGCCGCACGGCCCTATTGGAAAGGCCAGATTCGTCTGGCCCTGGTGTCGATCCCGGTCGAGATCTATTCCGCCACCCGCAGCGGCGCGACCGTCGCCTTCAACCAGATCCACAAACCCAGCGGCAAGCGCATCAAGTATGAGAAGGTCGTGCCCGGCATCGGGCCGGTCGATGTCGACGACATCGTCAAGGGCTTTCAATACGCCAAGGACGAATACGTCCTCCTGGACGACAAGGAGATCGAAGGGCTGAAGCTCGAAAGCAAGAAGACCCTCGAACTCACCCAGTTCGTGCCGATGGAAGACATCGACATGATCTATTTCGAAAAGCCCTATTACATCGTGCCCGCGGACGATCTGGCGGAGGAAGCCTTCATCGTCCTGCGCGAGGCCTTGCGGCAGAGCCGCAAGATCGGCCTGGGCCAACTGGCGATGCGGGGGCGCGAATATGTCGTCAGCATAAAGGCCTGCGGCAAGGGCCTCGTCATGGAAACGCTCCGCTACGCCGACGAGGTGGTCAAGGCCGCGAGCTATTTCCGCGACATCGGGAACGACAAGCCCGACGCGGACCTGCTCGACCTCGCCACGACGCTGATCGAGAAGAAGACCGGGAGATTCGATCCCAGCGACTTCCACGATCGCTATGTCGATGCGCTCAAGGAGCTGATCGAGCGCAAGAAGAAGGGCAAGACGCTCAACATCGAGGATGATGACGATGGGCGCGAGAGCCGGGGCGGCAATGTCGTCGATCTGATGGCGGCGCTGAAGAAGTCGCTGAACACGAATGCGGCTTCCGCGAAGAAGAAGCCCGCTGCCAAGGCGCCGGCCCGCAAGACGGCGAGCAAGCAGCCCGCCCGCAAGCGGGCCTGAACGTGGCGAGCAAGGCCAAGAACGGGGCCCGCAGCCTGGCGACCTATCGCGCCAAGCGCGATTTCGCCAAGACCGCCGAACCTTCCGGCCGGACGAAGGCGACCAAGGCCAAGCCGGGCCGGGGCTTCGTGGTGCAGAAGCACGCTGCCACGCGGCTGCACTACGATTTCCGGCTCGAACTCGACGGCGTGCTGCTGAGCTGGGCCGTGACCCGCGGACCGAGCGCCAACCCGGACGACAAGCGGCTCGCCGTGCGGACGGAGGATCATCCGCTCGATTACGCGGGATTCGAAGGCACCATCCCGAAGGGGCAGTACGGCGGCGGTACGGTCATGCTGTGGGACCAGGGCACGTGGGAGCCGCATCCCGGCAAGGATCCGCGCAAGACCCTGACCGAGGGGCATCTGCACTTCACGCTCCAGGGGGAGCGGATGAAGGGCGAATGGCTGCTGATCCGCCTCAAGCCGCGAGGCAAGGAAAAGAGCGAGAACTGGCTGCTGCGCAAGATCGAGGACGATTTCGCCGGCGGTTCCGACGATCTGACCGGCGGCAATCTCACCAGCGTCACCACCGGCCGGACGATGGAGGAGATTGCCGAAGGGCGTCAGGCCGCCGCCAAAATTCGCCCGAAAAAGGCCGAAAAAGCGCGCTTGCCGAAGTTTCGCCCGCCCCAGCTCGCCACGCTGGTGGATCACGTGCCGGACGGAAACCGCTGGCTGCACGAGATCAAGTACGATGGCTACCGCACCCTGGTTGCCGTGGGGGGAGGGCAGGCGCGGGCCTATACGCGATCGGGGCTCGACTGGTCGGAACGCTATCCCGCGATCCTGGCCGAAGCCGTTGAATTGGCGGGCGAAAGCGCGCTGATCGATGGGGAGGCGGTGGTTTTCCTGCCGGATGGGCGCACCAGCTTCCAGGCTTTGCAGGCAGCGTTGAAGGACGATCCGCAGGCCATCGTCTTTTGCGCGTTCGACCTGCTGGAGCTTGGCGGGGAGGACCTGACCGGGCTGCCGCTGATCGAACGTAAGGAGCGGTTGGCTCGGTTGCTGGAGGGGCGCAAGGGGCATTTGCGCTATTCCGATCACGTGGTCGGGCGGGGCGAGGAGATGTTCGAGGAGGTTTGCAAGACTGGCCTGGAAGGCATTGTTTCCAAAGGGATCGACTCCCGATATTCAGGCGCCCGTTCGACCACCTGGGTCAAGACCAAATGCATCCGCCGGCAGGAGTTCGTGGTGATCGGCTGGACCCCTTCGGACAAGGGGCGGGAGTTCCGGTCCCTGCTGCTGGGCGTCCACGAGGACGGGAAGCTGCGCTATGCGGGCAAGGTCGGCACGGGCTTTTCGGCCAGCCTGCGCGCCGATTTGATGGCCAGGATGGCCCCGCTGGAGGTCAGCCAGTCGCCGACCAAGGTGCCGCGCGCCGAGACGCGGGGGGCCCATTGGACGACCCCGAAGCTCATTGCGGAGGTAGCCTTCACCGAGTTCACCGAAGAGGGCGTCCTGCGCCACCCGAGCTTCGTCGGCCTGCGTGGAGACAAGCCGGCGAAGGACGTTACGATCGAGGTCCCCAAGCCCGTGGAGGAAGTCATGGCGCAGGCGCCGTCCAGCGGAGTGAAGATCAGCAACCGCCAGCGGGTGATCTTCCCCGAGGGCAAGCTGACCAAGGGCGACCTGGCCGACTATTACGAGGCGGTGGCCGGGATCATGCTGCCCTGGGTCGGGAGCCGGCCGGTCAGCCTGGTGCGCTGTCCGCAGGGGCGGGCCAAGAAGTGCTTCTTCCAGAAGCACGACGCCGGCACCTTCGGCACGGCGGTCAAGCATGTGCCGATCGTGGAGAAGGACGGGCAGAAGGAGGATTACCTCTACGTCGATTCCGCCGAAGGACTGCTGACCTGCGTGCAGATGGGCACCATCGAGTTCCACGGCTGGGGCGCGCTGGTGGATGACGTGGAGAAGGCCGACCGCCTGGTCTTCGACCTGGACCCCGACGAGGGGCTGGACTTCGCCGATGTGGTTTCCGCCGCCTTCCATGTCCGCGACCTGCTGGCCGAGATCGGCCTGGCGACCTTCCCGATGGTCACGGGCGGCAAGGGCGTCCACGTGATCGCGCCGCTGACGCGCCAAGCCGAGTGGCCCGAGGTCAAGGATTTCGCCCACCGCTTCGCCCAGGCGCTGGCCCAGGCCGAGCCGGACCGCTTCACCGCAGCCCTGGCCAAGGCGAACCGCAAGGGGCTGATCTTCGTGGACTACCTGCGCAACCAGCGCGGCGCGACGGCGGTGATGCCCTACAGCGCCCGGGCCCGCGCCGGCGGGCCGATCGCCGTGCCGGTGTCGTGGGAAGAGCTGCGCGGGCTCGACAAGGCGTCGGGCTGGCACATCACCGATGCGGAAGAGATGCTGGAGCGCGCCGCCTC
>CAZFPW010000068.1:8100-11292 GCA_964520765.1 uncultured Novosphingobium sp. | reverse complement strand
GGAATGTCCTGCGCGCGGGCGAACTTGGGCGCCTTGGCCATGTCGGCGAACATCTCCAGGTCGCGGGTGCGGGTCTGGGTGACCATGAAGGCGTGGAATTCGTTGCCCGCGTTCTGGATCGCCTGCTCGGCGTTGATCGCCCCGGCCGAATAGGGCGAGATCGCGTTGGCGTTCACCTTCTCCAGGGTCGGGGCCATGACGAACAGCGAGAGGAACAGCGCCAGCCCGACCAGCACCTGGTTCGGCGGCGACTGCTGGAGGCCGAGCGCCTGGCGCAGGATCGACATGACGACGAGGATCCGCGTGAAGCTCGTCATCATCAGGATCAGGCTGGGCAGGATCGTCAGCAGCCCCATGATGAGGAGGAGCTGGAGCGACATCGACAGGCCCGAGGCCTGGCCGCCGTTCATCGCGCTGAACGCCCGGTCGAGCGCGCCGGGAACGGCCGCGGCGGCCGGAGCGGCGGCGGCCTGGGCGAAGGCGGCGACGGGGGTCGCGAGGGCGGCGATGGCGAGCAACCACCTCAGGCCCCTGCCCTTCAGGAGGCTATTGCGGAACTTCCCATTCCCTTCGTCGGTAATGACGAGATTTTTCGAGGCAGGACAGGTCACGCGACCATCCCTTGAAATATGGCGCGTCACGGCAGCACCTCCACCGGCGCAACCTCGCGGGCCGGGGCCTCGGCCAGCCGGGTCAGGCCCTGGCGCGAGACCGAGACGAGGATCTCGCGGCCGTGGAACTCGATCACCGCCAGCTTCAGCGTGGGCGAGAGCATCGTGGTCTCGACGATCTTCGCCGCCCTGGGGCCGGTCGCGCCCATCGCCCGGTTCTGCATCTTCTGCGCGAACTTCAGGCAGGCCCAGGCCAGCACGCCGATCAGCGGCAGCAGGACGATCAGCTTGACGATGTACCAGACCATCAGGCCGCCTCGTCCGCCTGGGCGGTGGCGCCGGCGATCTCGACGATGCGCAGGGCGAAGCGGTTGCCCTGGGTCACGATCTCGCCCTTGGCGATGACCTTGCCGTTGACCGAGACGTCGAGCAGCTCGTCGGTCAGCCGGTCGAGCGCGACGACGCTTTCCTCGGTCAGGCTGAGCACGTCCTTGAGCTTCATCTCGGTCCGGCCCAGCTCGACCGACAGGCGCACGTCGACGTCCTTGAGGAAATCGAAGCCGCGGGGTTGGATGGTCATGCTCTGGTATCCTCTTGTCAGAATGCTTGGGTGACTTGGATGGCGACGCGGTCGTCGACCGAGCCGATGACGCCGTGGGCGATGGTCTTGTCCGCGACGCGCAGCGGCACGTTGCGGGCGACCGAGACCGGCAGCAGCGCGCCCGGCTGGAGCTGGGCCAGCACCGACATCGGCAGGCGCATGTCGACGATCACCGCCGAGACGCTCAGCGGCAGGTCGGCATAGGGCTCTTCCGCCGGATTGGGGGTGCGCGGCGCAGCGGTGCGGGCCGGCGCACCGCCGCCCTCGCCCACCAGGCCTTCCAGCGCGGCGCAGGGCAGCGCGAGATGGAGCGGCCAGGGCGCGGCGCCGGCTTCGGTGACGCTGAGCGTCAGGACCGCGAGCTGGGTCGTCTCGGGGAAGGGTTCCAGGTCGGCCAGGTCTCCGCCCCGGCGCACGGGATCGAACGCGGCGCTGCCCGTCGCGGCGGCGAAGCCCTGGGCGACGATGCCTTCGAGCTGGCGGATCACCACCCCGGCGGAGGCCGGGAAGGCGGCGGGCAGTTCGGCCGGGGCCTTGCCGGTGCCGCCGAAGGCGCGATCGATCATCCGCAGCACGGCGACCGCGTCGAACGAGGCGAGCAGCGCCACCTGGCCGTGGCCGAGCAGGCTGTTGGCGGCGAGCGGGGCGATCTCCTTGACCAGATCGGCGGCGCTCGCCTGGCGCGGGGCGGCAACCTCGACCACCAGCTCCTGCCCGCCGATCAGCGGCGAGAGGGCGGCGGCCAGGGCGCGGCCCAGCTTCGCGCCGACCTTGCCCAGGGCGGGCAGCAGGTCGGCCGGAGCCGAGCCGGCGGCGCTTGCCCCGAACAGCTCGGAGCAATGCTGCGCCAGCGCGCGTTCAGCGATGAAGGCGCGTTCGGGCTTCACTGGACGAGGAAGGTCTTGAAGTAGACGTTGTCGACGCCGCCGAAGCCTTCACGCTCGGTCAGCACCTTGTTGATCGCGTCGGTCAGGCGCTTCTGCATGTGCTCCTTGCCTTGCAGGCTATAGACGTCCTCCTCCGGCGTGTCGGCGAGGACGGCCAGCATCGACGAGCGGATCGCCAGCTCGTGCTTCTTCATCCACATCAGCACGCGGCCGTCGCGGCGGGTGGAGGCGGCCAGGCTGACCTGGACGAGGCCGTCCGAGTTCTTGAGGTTGGAGGTGAAGTCGTCCGGGAAGACGAAATAGGCGGTGCGGTATTCGCTGCCGCCGTCGCCCAGCACCTCGGCCACGCCTTCGCTCTCCTTGTCGCCCTTGGGCTCGAAGGGGTCCTTCTCGCCCTTGCGGATCAGCTTGGGATTGTTGTCTTCCTTGACGTGCTTGGCGCCGCCGCCGATCATCCCGGTGGCCATCAGCCCATAGGCCCCGCCGCCGCCCGCGCCGAGCAGCACGGTCGCGGCCACGGCCTTGACCATCAGGCCCTTGCCCTTCTTCGGCTTGGCTTCGCTCGTCTTTTCAGTCTTGTCGCTCATCGTTTCGAATCCGGATCAGGTGTGTGGGATCAGGCGAAAATGCCGTTGCGGGATTGCGCCTGGGCGCCGTCGGCCCAGGGACGCGAGGGATTGGACGGGTCCGCCCCGCCGCGCTGGTTGCGGCCGCCGCGACCCTGCTGGTCGCCGCCTTCCGCGCCGCGCTGGCCGGCGGCCTCGTGGTTGGTCGAGGACGCGGCCGACTGGTTCTGCGCCTGACCCTGCGACTGGCCCTGCGACTGCCCGCGCGAGGCGGTGTCGGCATTGGCCGCCGCGCGGTCGGCCGGCATGGCGGCCTGGACCGCCACGGCGAATTCGGGATCGGCGCTGCTCATCGAGACGCTGAGGTCCTTGCCGTCCTGCTGGAACCGCAACGAGACCTGGCCGAACTCCGCATGGTTGACCGTGGCGTGGGTCGACTGGACGGCCGAGGCGTTGCGCGCCTCGATCAGGCGGTCGACCAGGGCGGCGAAGTCGTGGCGCGGCAGGTCCACCGTGGGCGCCGTGGC
>CAZFPW010000068.1:0-8000 GCA_964520765.1 uncultured Novosphingobium sp. | reverse complement strand
GGGCTGGCCTGAACCGGCACGGCCGGAGCCGGCTGGGGGGCGGCCCCGCCCTCGGCCGGAGCGGACCGCACGGCGGCGGGCTGGGCGATGACGGCGGCGAAGCCCGGCAGGGTGGGCAGCTCGATCACCAGCGGCGCGGGGACGGCATCCCCGGCGGCATCGGCATCGGCGGGAGCATCGGCCTCGGCGGCGGGCGCGTCCTGCTCGGCGGGGGCCTCCTTGGCGCGGGGGCCGCGCACGGTCTGGGCCAGCATCTTGAGGAGGGTCGGCACGGCCACGGCCTCCGCCGGCTTGGCCGGGGCGGCTTCCTCGGCGGCGGGCTCGCCGGCCTGCTCCAGCACCTTCGCGACGCGGACGGTCAGGGCGGCGGTGACGGGCAGTACGGCCGGGGCCGCTTGGGGCTGGGCTTCGCTGGCCGGTCCATCGGCGGCGGCAGCGGCATCCGGCAAGGTTTCGGCAACGACCGGCAAGATTTTGCCGCCTGGTTGCCGGTCGGCGGCAGCTTGCGGCAGGGCCTGGGCCGGAAGGGCGGCGGGGGCGGCTTCGGCGTCGCCTGCTGGCTGACCCGCCATCCGGCCGGCAAGGATGGAGCCGAAAGCCTGGTTATCCGCGCTTTCCGCACCCAGAATCGCCGCCGGGTCGACGGCCTGGCCGGTGGGGGTCAAGGAAAGCGAAGCGGCAATATCGACCATCGGTAACGATCCCTCACGTCTGTACGAGAGATACTATTCAAGGTCCGTGCCAATTGCCTTGCGGCTGCCCAGAACGGGCGTTTGCCGCCGCGCGGCGAGGTCTTTCGCCTCCTGGATCGCCCGCTCCTCCACCGCGGCGCGGCGGCGCTCGGCGGCGGCGAGTTCCTGCTGGCGGGAATCCGCGATCGTCTTGGCCCGCGCCGCATCCGCCAGCGTGCTGCGGGTGATGCCCTGGAGGCCGTCCGCGAAGCGGCCGAGCTGCTGCAGGCTCATGCCGTCCCGCGCGTCGTTGCGCCCGGCATAGTCGGCGGCCAGGCTGCCCGTCCGGGCGGCCAGCGCCTGGAGCTGGGCCAGCGTGCCCTCCGCCTCGGCCGCGGCCGTCGCCGCCGTCTGCTTGGCGATGGCGCGGACGCGTTCGAGCCGCTGCAGGCGGGCCAGGCGCTTGGTGTCGGCCGCCGCCATCGTCAGCCGTCAGGGCCAAGCAGGCGGGCCAGCGCGTCGATGCTCTCGTCGAGCGGGACGACCTGCCCGCCGGGCTGGCAGAGGAAGCCGGTCAGCGCCTCGTGCATCGCGATCGCCCGGTCGATCGTCGGATCGGCCCCGGCGCGATAGGCGCCCATCAGCACAAGATCGCGATTGGCCTCGTAAGAGGCAACCAAGGCCCTGAAATCGCGGGCATGTTTCTGGTGCTCGGGCTCGGTGATGTCGGTCATCACGCGGGACAGCGAGGCGGCGATGTCGATCGCCGGATACTGCCCGCGCTGCGCCAGATCGCGCGACAGGACGATATGCCCGTCCAGGATCGACCGGGCGGTGTCGACCACCGGATCGTCCTGGTTGTCGCCATCGGCCAGCACCGTGTAGAGCCCGGTGATCGAGCCGCCGCTTTCCGCCGAATTGCCCGCCCGCTCGACCAGCTTGGTGATCGTCGCGAGGGCGCTGGGCGGATAGCCGCGCGCCGCGCCGGGCTCGCCCAGCAGCAGGCCGATCTCGCGCCCGGCGTGGGCGACGCGGGTAAGGCTGTCCATGATGAGCAGGACCTTGCGGCCCTGGGCGCGGAAATGCTCGGCGATCGAGGTCGCCAGCATGGCCCCGCGCAGGCGCAGGTTGGGTGCGTGATCGGCGGGAACCGCGACGACCACGGTATGGGCGCGCTTCGCTCCGGCCATGTGGCGCTCGACGAAGTCGGAGACTTCGCGGGCGCGCTCCCCGATCAGGCCGACGACGACGACCTCGGCCTCGGCCCCGTGGGCGATCATGTCGATCAGCACCGACTTGCCGACGCCCGAGCCGGCCATGACGCCGATGCGCTGGCCGACCCCGAAGGTGGTGAGCGCGTTGAGCGCGCGGACGCCCGTGTCGAAGCTTTCGCGCACCGGGCTGCGATCGAGCGCGCCGGAACGGATGCCGCCCGCCGGCCATTCGCTGCGGGCATGCAGCGGACCGAGCCCGTCGATCGGCTTGCCCTCCCCATCCACCGCGCGGCCGAGGAAGGCCTCGCCCACCGGCAGCATGCCGGGCTGACCCTCCGGCCGGACGCGCGCGCCGGGGCGCAGCATGACCGTATCGCCGAGCAGCATCATCAGGGTGCGGCCGTTGCGAAAGCCGATGACCTCGGCCAGCAGGGCCTCCTCGCGGCCGTGGGTGACGCGGCACAGGGCGCCGATCGGCACCGACAGGCCGGTGACTTCGAGCAGGCCGCCGTCGCAGGCCGCGACCAGGCCGTAGCGGCGCGGGGTCAGGTCGATCTGCGCCGCCGCCATGTCCGCCAGGAGCGGCTCGAACAGCTTCAGCACAGCCGCAGCGCCTCGACGATGGCGGCGCGCCATTGCAGCGGCCCGTCCTCGGTCCCGCCGCTCGCCGTCTCGACCCTGAGGGCGCCCCGTTCAAGGGCGGCGTCGGGAACGAACTGCCAGTCGGGCGGCAGCTTGGCCGCGACCAGGGTGAGGTCGTCGGGATGGAGGCGGATCACCCGCTCGTCGTCGGCGCGCACGAACATGGCCACGGCGGCCTCGACCCGGCGGGCCAGCGCCGCGGGATCGAGCGCGAGCGGCTGGAGCACGGCCTCGCACAGGGCGGTCACCGTCTCGTGCAGCTTGTCGCGCAATTGCTCGGCCAGCTCGGCGTCGAGCTTGGCGAAGGAAAAGGTGAAATGTCGGCGCGCGGCCTCGTCGACCATGGCCTCGGCCTCGGCCGCGGCGCGGGCCTCGGCATAGCCGGCGGCGTGGCCGTCGGCATAGGCGGCGGCCAGCGGATCGGGCGCGTCGGGCGCGCCGGCCGCGCCGCCCACCAGGGGGGCCGAACCGGGCATCGCCGGCACGGCCAGCGCCCCGGAGGCGAAGCGCAGGTCGCGGGAGAAGGCCCCGCTCCCCCGCCCCGACAGGCTCATCAGGTCAGACATATTCGTCTTCGCTGCCGCCGAACGAGATCACCCCCTCGGCCGCCAGGCGGCGGGCGGTAGCGACGATCTGGCGCTGCGCGTCGAGCACCTCGGCCATGCGCAGGCGACCCCGGGCCTCGATCTCGTCCTGGACGCCTTCGGCGGCGCGGCTCGACATCGCGCGGAAGAAGAACTGGCGGTTCTCCTCCTCGATGCCCTTGAGCGCGTCGATCAGCGCGGCGCTGTCCACCTCGCGCAGGAGCGAGCCCATCTGCTGCGGGTCGAGCGCGAAAAGGTGCTCGAACTTGAACATCTCGTTCTCGAGCTGCTTGGCCAGCGGCTTGTCGGCCTTGGTGATCTCCGCCATCACCCGCTTCTCGACCGCCTTGCCGGCGCCGTTGACGAGGTCGGCGGCATTGGTCACGCCGCCCAGCTTGAGCGTGTCGCGGTCCTTCAGCGCGGCGAGGCCGGCGGACAGCGTTTCGTCGAGCATGGCCAGGGCCTCGGCCGAGACCGGGCCCATCGTCGCCACGCGGTGGACGACCTCGGGCTGGACCCGCCAGGACAGGCCGTAGAGCACCTGCGCCGCGACCTCGGGATCGAGCTGCACCAGCAGGACCGCGATGACCTGGGGATGCTCGTCCTCGATCAGCGAGATCAGCACCTCGGGCGAAAGCCAGCGGACGATCTCCAGCGACTGCGGCGCGGTCTCGGGCGGCGCGATGGAGCGCATCAGGTTCGATGCCTTCATGTCGCCGACCGCGCGGGTCATCACGGACTGGACCTTGTCGCGGCGGTTGTGCGCGGGCAGGCCCTGCTCCTCGTTCGCGGCGACGAAGCCGGCGATCGAGCGAGCGATGGCCTCGGGCGCGATCTCGCCCATCGAGCACATCTTGTCGCCGAGCAGGCGCAGTTCGTCGGGCTCAAGCTCGCTGAGAATCCGGGCGGCCTGCTCCTCTTCCAGCAGCATGACCATCACCGCCGCCTGGTCGGCGGCTTCGAGATTGACCAGTTCGCTCATCGGGCGGGCTCCACTGCACTCGCCTGCAGCATCTTGCGCAGGGCGATCACGGCGCTTTCAGGCTGTTCCTCGACCATGCGCTGGGCGAGGCTGACCTGCTTGCTCAACATTTCGGGATCGACCGAGGGTCCGCCGCTCGCGGCCGGCATGGGCAGCTTGCCCAGCCCGCCCGGCACGGGGCCGCCTTCGGGCGCACCGTCGGCTTCGGCGTCGAGGACCGGCTTGTCGGGGCGGAACGCCTTGATCAGCGGACGCACCCCGAGCAGCAGGACCAGCAGCACGCCGAGCAGGCCGACGCCGTAGCGCAGCACGTCGGCGAACCACGAGGTCTCGTAGAAGGGCAGGCCCTCCGCCTCGGCGGCCTTGTCGAACTTGCGGACCACGACGGCGACTTGGTCGCCGCGCGCCGCGTCGGCGCCGATCGCGGCGGAGACGAGCTGCTTGATCTGGTCGGCCTCGCCGGCCTTGCCGCCCTTCATCGCCTCGGCGCTGAGCGCCACGGCGACCGACAGGCGCTTGAGCTTGCCCGGCGCGCTGTTGGCGACCGCGACCTCGCGGCCCAGCTCGTAGGTGCGCGTGGCGCTGGATTCGCCGTTGACCTGCGGCGGCGCGGCGGCGGCGGGCGTCGCGCCCTGCTCGACCGTCGCCTGGCCCGGCGCGCCGGGCTGCGCCGTGGTCTGCGGTGGCGGGGTGTTGGACAGCGTGCCGGGCACGCCCACGGCGGGACCGGCCGCACCGCCCGTCGTCTGCGACTGGGCCTGCGTCTCGCTGCGGACCGCGCCCTGCTTTTCATAGGATTCGCGGGCCGAGGTGACCTGGTCCATGTCCAGCTCGACCTGGATCTGGGTGGAGAAGTTGCCCTCCCCGATCATCGGGGTCAGCAGCGAGGTGAGCTGGCTGCGCAGCTTCTCCTCCATCCGCGACTGCAGCTCCAGCCGGTCGGCGTCGCCGTTGCCGGCGCGCGAGGTGAGCAGGCGGCCGTGCTGGTCGATGACCTTCACCTGATCGACGCTGAGCCCGGGGATCGAGCTGGCGACGAGGTTGGTGATCGCCGTGACCTGGTTGTCCGAAAGCTGGCGGCCGCGCGCCAGGCGCAGCATGACCGAGGCCGAGGGCGGCGAGTTGTCGCGAATGAAGGCGCTCTTCTCACCCTGCGCGAGGTGGACGCGGACGCTTTCGACGCCGTCGATCTCCGCGATCGTCAGCATCAGCTCGCGCTCCTTGGCGGCGCGCAGGCGCTCTCCCTCCAGGGTGCGGCTGGCGCCGATCGGCAGGTTGTTGAGCATGTCCGCCCCGCTGTCGGGCGTGGCGAGCGCGCCGTCCTGCGCCACGGTCATACGCGCCTTGTAGAGGTCGCTTTCATTGACGGTCAGGACGCCGGTCGCATTGTCGATCTTGTAGGAGATCGCCGCCTTGTCGAGCGCGGCGACCACGCTGGCCCGCTCGCTGTCGTCGAGCTGGCTGTAGAGCGTGCGCTGCTCGCCCGAGGACAGCAGCGACCAGGTGAGGGCGACGCCGCCCAGGGCCGCGACGCCGATGAACCACGGCATGGTCTTGCGCACCGCCGGCTGGGCGGTGAACGAGCGGAGCCGCTCGATCGGCGTGCCGCCCGCGGGATCGGTCAGCGCGCCGAGCACGGAGCCGCTGGAGGCCCCGGAGGCCCCCGCGGGAACCGGAGAGGTGACGAGATCACTCATCTATCAGACCCCCATGCGCATGATGTCCTGGTAGGCCGACAGCAGCCGGTTCCGTACCTGGAGCGTTGCTTCGAAGGCGACGCCGGCCTCCTGGCGGGCCAGCATGACCTTGGCGATGTCGGTGACCTCGCCCCGCTCATAGGCGGAGGAAAGGTTTTCCGCGTTCTTCTGCGTGTCGCTGACCCCGTTGAGCGCGGTCTTGAGCGCATCGGCGAAGTTGTTGGCCGGGCCTCCGGCCGCCGGGGCCGCCTGGTCCGCGGCCGGCGTGTGGAGCTGCTGGAGGACCTGGCTCTTGTCGATCAGCTGCTGGCGCATCTGCATGATCTGCTGGATGCCCCCGGCATTGCCGGAAAAGTTGACGGGACTGGTCATCGGCCGGCTCCTGCGACGGCGAGGCCGGCCTCACGGAACGAGGCCAGGCGATAGCGAAGGGTGCGTTCCGAGATGCCGAGCTGGCTCGCCGCGGCGACGCGGTTGCCGCCGCAGGCCTCGAGCGTTTCCATGATGGCGCGAGCTTCGGAAATCTGGACGATGTTGGACAGCTTGCGGCGTCCCGCCGGAATGGCCACCGGCATTTCCTGGACCGGGATCATCGCCGGCTCGGTCGCGACGAGGCGGGCCGGGCTGTCGAACACGATGTGCTCGGGGCGGATTTCGGCGGCGCCGTGGCCCAGCAGGATCGCCCGGCGCATCACGTTCTCCAGCTCGCGGACGTTGCCCGGCCAGCCGTGCAGCTTGAGCATGGCGAGCGCCGCGTCGCTGATCCAGGGCACGACCTGGCCGGCCGGCGAATGGCGCAGCAGCATCGCGAAGGCGAGCGGGGCGATGTCGTCGGCGCGCTCGCGCAGCGGACGCAGCGCCAGGGGGAAGACGTTGAGGCGATAGTAGAGGTCGGCGCGGAACCGGCCCTCGGCCACTTCCTGCGGCAGGTCGCGGTTGGCGCAGGCGATGACGCGCACGTCGACCGGGATCGGCTGGGTCGCGCCGATCGGCACGACTTCGCCTTCCTGGAGCGCGCGGAGCAGCTTGGCCTGGAGGCCCAGCGGCATCTCCGCGATCTCGTCGAGCAGCAGGGTGCCGCCGTGGGCGGCGCGGAAGAAGCCCTCGTTGGCCTCGGTCGCGCCGGTGAAGGCGCCCTTCTTGTGGCCGAACAGCAGGGCTTCCAGCATGGCTTCGGGCATGGCCGCGCAGTTGACCGCGACGAACGGGCCGTTGCGGCGGTTCGAGCGGGTGTGGATGAAGCGGCTGAGCACTTCCTTGCCGGTGCCGGTCGGGCCGTTGATGAGCACGGGAATGTCGCTGACGGCGAGGCGTTCGGCCAGGGCGAGGATCGAGAGGCTTTCGGGATCGGCGGCGATCGGCTCGCCCGAGCGGGCGACGCAGGCGATCAGCCCGGCGAGCGAGGCCTCGGCGGCGGGATCGGCGTAGCGCAGGGTGGCGAGACGCTCCGATCCGCCGCGGACGATGCCCGGCTGGCCCAGGCGGTCGGTGATGCGTTCCAGCGTGATGCAGGTCGTGGAAGCGGCGACGACATTGCCGTCGGCGGCATCCTTCAGCAGGATCGGCGCACGCTGCCCCAGCGCCGCGACGATCGCTCCGGCGCGCTGCACGAGCGGTGCATGGCGGCTGGCGACCGTGGATCCGAACTCAAGACCATTCATGTTTTTGCCCCGTTAACCATAACTCTTCGTGGCCCCATGTGCGCTCGTCACGGCAAACAAGAAGGTAATTTAAGCCCTCGTAGAATCACCTATTCGTAACATTTCTTGCCGGGCCGCCTTCCGGCCTCCCGCGCGGCTTATCATGGTTAAAAAACGCGTAATTCCATCGGCTTGTGAACGAACGGCAACATCTGGCCGCGCTTGCCGCCCGGTTCTGCCGGCAACCTCTTGCCGAAAAAAGTTTACAGGCGCGGCGCTCCATCAGGGGGATTCCGGCGCGCCCGCGGGGCCCGATGCCGCGCGCGGCACGCGGGGCCCCGTCGCAGAAAAATCACGACCGGACTTAAAAACCGTCTCGCCCCGCCGCTCTTCATCCTGGCAGCTACACCGGATCGTCCGGACGGACTGCCCATTCGGGACTATCACGGGAGTTAATCATGTCCGTTATCAACACCAACATCAGCGCCCTGCGCTCGTCGAACGCCTCGGCTGCTGCCGACAAGGCCCTGAGCACCGCGATGGAGCGCCTGTCGACCGGCAAGCGCATCA
>CAZFPW010000067.1:0-11319 GCA_964520765.1 uncultured Novosphingobium sp. | reverse complement strand
TCGAGGATCGACGTAACGAGGACCGCTTCCATTTCATCGAATGGACCAGGCAGGCCTTCGAGAACGTCGACGTGATCCCCGCCGGCAACGGCATCATGCACCAGATCAACCTGGAGAAGATGTCGCCGGTGATCCAGGTCCGCGACGGCGTCGCCTTCCCCGACACCTGCGTCGGCACCGACAGCCACACCCCGCACGTCGATTCGCTGGGCGTCATCGCCATCGGCGTCGGCGGGCTGGAGGCGGAGACCGTGATGCTCGGCCGCGCCTCGATGATGCGCCTGCCCGACATCGTCGGGGTTCGGCTGACCGGACGCCGCGCGCCTGGGATCACCGCCACCGACATCGTGCTCGCCCTGACCGAGTTCCTTCGCAATCAGCGCGTCGTCGGCGCCTGGCTGGAGTTCTTCGGGGAAGGCGCCGACAGCCTCTCGATCGGCGACCGCGCGACGATCTCAAACATGTGTCCGGAATACGGCGCGACGGCGGCGATGTTCCACATCGACCAGCAGACGATCGACTACCTGACGCTCACCGGGCGCGACGTAGTCCAGGTCGCGCTGGTCAAGCACTATGCTCAGACCACCGGCCTCTGGGCCGACGACCTCAAGACCGCCGAGTACGAGCGCGTGCTGGAGTTCGACCTGGGAAGCGTGGTGCGCAACATGGCCGGTCCCTCCAACCCGCACAAGCGCCTGCCGACCTCGGCGCTGGAGGAGCGCGGCATCGCCGTGGGGCTCGACCGGGCACTGGCCGAGGAGCGCGAGGGCCTGCTGCCTGACGGCGCGGTGATCATCGCCGCGATCACCAGCTGCACCAACACCTCGAACCCGCGCAACGTGGTCGCTGCCGGCCTCGTCGCCAGGAACGCCAATGCCCTCGGGCTTACCCGCAAGCCCTGGGTCAAGAGCTCCTTCGCGCCCGGCTCGAAGGTCGCGCGGCTCTATCTGGAGGAGGCCGGCCTGCTCTGCGAACTGGAGCAGCTCGGCTTCGGGATCGTCGCCTATGCCTGCACCACCTGCAACGGCATGTCGGGCGCGCTCGATCCCAGGATCCAACAGGAGATTATCGAGCGCGATCTCTACGCCACCGCCGTGCTTTCGGGGAACCGCAACTTCGACGGCCGCATCCATCCCTATGCCAAGCAGGCCTTCCTCGCCTCGCCGCCGCTGGTGGTCGCCTATGCCCTGGCCGGCACGGTGCGCTTCGACATCGAGCGCGACGTGCTCGGCGTGGTGGATGGCAAGGAAATCCGCCTGGCCGACCTCTGGCCCAGCGACGAGGAAATCGACCGGATCGTCGCGCGGAGCGTAAAGCCTTCGCAGTTCCGGGCGGTCTATGAACCGATGTTCGCCAGCCGGGGCGCTAGCGAGAAGGCCAGCCCGCTCTACGACTGGCGTCCGCAATCGACCTATATCCGCCGCCCGCCCTATTGGGACACCGAAGGCGTCGGCGCGCTCGCGGCCAATCCGCGCAGCCTGACCGGGATGCGCCCGCTGGCGATCCTGCCGGACAACATCACCACCGATCACCTCTCGCCCTCGAACGCGATCCTCGCGAGTTCGGCGGCGGGCGAATATCTCGCGAAGATGGGCCTGCCGGAAGAGGACTTCAATTCCTACGCCACCCACCGCGGGGACCACCTGACCGCGATGCGCGCGACCTTCGCCAACCCGCAACTGATCAACGAGATGGCCGTGTTCGAAGGCACGGTGAAGAAGGGCTCGCTGACCCGGATCGAGCCGGAGGGCGACGTCGTCCGGATGTGGGAAGCGATCGAAACCTATCTGAAGCGCAAGCAGCCGCTAATCATCATCGCCGGGGCGGACTACGGCCAGGGCTCCTCGCGCGACTGGGCGGCCAAGGGCGTGCGGCTCGCCGGGGTCGAGGCAATCGTCGCCGAGGGCTTCGAGCGCATCCACCGCACCAACCTGATCGGCATGGGCGTGCTGCCGCTGGAGTTCAAGCCGGGCACCACCCGCCTGACCCTGGGCCTCGACGGCACCGAGACCTACGACGTTACCGGGACCCGCCGCCCCCGCGCCGACCTCACCCTGCTGATCCACCGCGCCAACGGCGAGACCGTCGAAGTGCCGGTGACCTGCCGCCTCGACACCGCCGAGGAGGTCTCGATCTACGAGGCCGGCGGCGTGCTCCAGCGCTTCGCTCAGGACTTTCTGGCTGCGGAAACGGAGGCCGCCTGATGACCGGCCAGGTCCGCATCCCCGCCACCTACATGCGCGGCGGGACGAGCAAGGGCGTATTCTTCCGCCTGGAAGACCTGCCCGAGCCGTGCCGCGCGCCCGGCGCCGCGCGCGACCGGCTGTTCCAGCGAGTGATCGGCAGCCCCGATCCCTACGGAGCGCAGATCGACGGCATGGGCGGCGCGACCTCCAGCACCAGCAAGTGCGTGATCGTCTCGCCAAGCACCCAGGCCGGCCATGACGTCGACTATCTCTACGGCCAGGTCTCGATCGATACCGACTTCGTCGATTGGTCGGGCAACTGCGGTAATCTCTCGACCGCGGCCGGCGCCTTCGCGATCCATGCCGGCTATGTCGATCCGGCCCGCGCCGAGAACGGCGTCTGCACCGTGCGGATCTGGCAGGCCAACATCGGCAAGACCATCATCGCGCAGGTCCCGGTCACGGACGGCGCAGTGCAGGAGACCGGCGACTTCGCGCTGGACGGCGTGACCTTCCCGGCGGCCGAGATCGTGCTGGAATTCGTCGATCCGGCAGAAGACGGCGATGAGGGCGGTTCGATGTTCCCCACCGGCAACCTGGTGGACGAACTCGACGTGCCCGAGGACCTCATCCCCGGCGGCAAGCTCAAGGCGACGCTCATCGATGCGGGCATCCCCACGATATTCGTGCGCGCCGAGGACATCGGCTATACCGGCACCGAGCTGCGCGAGGCGATCAACGGCGACCCCGCCCGGCTCGCCCGGTTCGAGGCGCTGCGCACGATCGGCGCGCTGCGCATGGGCCTGATCAGGACGCCCGAAGAAGCCGCCAGGCGCCAACACACCCCCAAGATCGCCTTTGTCGCCGCGCCGGCCGACTACACGGCGTCCAGCGGCAAGACCGTGAAGGCCGGCGAGATCGACCTTCTCGTCCGCGCGCTCTCGATGGGCAAGCTCCACCACGCGATGATGGGCACCGCCTCGGTCGCCATCGCCACCGCCGCGGCAGTTCCGGGCACGCTGGTCAATCTGGCCGCGGGCGGCGGCGAGCGCCGGGCCGTCCGCTTCGGTCACCCCAGCGGCACCCTGCGCGTCGGCGCGGAGGCCCGGCTGGTGGACGGCCGATGGACCGTCACCAAGGCGATCATGAGCCGCAGCGCCCGCGTGCTGATGGAAGGCTGGGTGCGCGTGCCGCAGGGCACGTTCTAGGTTCCTGCTTCCCTCCCCTTCAGGGAGGGGCTTTCCTTGCCCCGCGTCTTCGCAATCTTTGCGGATTTGCAGGTTCGGCTTCGCAGAACTTCGCCTTTTCAGCCATTCTCGCCCAGCCCGCATGAGCGGATAAAGCGAACATGCTTTCGAACCATCCCGTCAAGGCGCTCGATCTGCTGTCGCTCATGGCCGACACGGCCGCGCAGAAGGCCTCGGCCGCGCTGCTCGGCACGATCCGCTTGGCGAAGTGCGACAGCTTCACCCTCGACGAAGGCTACGCTGCCGATGACGTCGATCTCGAAAGCTGGTCAGTCTTCGCGGACCGCCAGGCGATCGTCGTCGCGGTCTTCGCCACCGCCCCGCGCGAGGACGGCGGCACCCGCATCGCCGGTTCGGGGCGCTTCACCTTCACCACCCTCACGCACAAGAGAGAGTACCGCGCATGACGCTGCAGAGCGCCCCCAGCACGTTCAAGCCGAAGAAGTCGGTCGCCCTGTCGGGCGTCGCCGCCGGCAACACCGCGCTGTGCACGGTCGGCAAGACCGGCAACGACCTCCACTACCGCGGCTACGACATCCTCGACATCGCCGAGAGCGCCGAGTTCGAGGAGATCGCCCACCTGCTGGTCCACGGCGAGCTGCCGACCGCGCCGCAGCTCGCCGCCTACAAGGCCAAGCTGCGCCGCCTGCGCGGCCTGCCGCAGTCGGTCAAGGACGCGCTCGAGGCGATCCCCGCCGCCGCCCATCCGATGGACGTGATGCGCTCGGGCGTTTCGGCGCTCGGCTGCGTCCTGCCCGAGGTCCACGATCACAACCTCCCCGACGCCCGCGAGATCGCCGACCGGCTGATGGCCTCATTGGGCTCGGTCCTGCTCTACTGGTATCACTTCGCCCACAACGGCCGGCGGATCGAGGTCGAGACCGACGACGAGACCATCGGCGGCCACTTCCTCCACCTGCTCCACGGCACGGCCCCGCCGGAAAGCTGGGTGCGCGCCATGCACACCTCGCTGATCCTCTATGCCGAGCACGAGTTCAACGCCTCGACCTTCGCCGCGCGGGTCATCGCCGGCACGGGATCGGACATCTATTCGGCCATCGCCGGGGCCATCGGCGCGCTGCGCGGGCCGAAGCACGGCGGGGCCAACGAGGTCGCCTACGAGATCCAGAAGCGCTATTCGACGCCCGACGAGGCCGAGGCGGATATCCGCCGCCGGGTCGAGGCCAAGGAAGTGGTGATCGGCTTCGGCCACCCGGTCTACACCATTTCCGATCCCCGCAACGTGGTGATCAAACGGGTCGCCAAGACGCTTGCCGACGAAGCCGGCGCCCAGCGCCAATTCGCCGTGGCCGAGCGGATCGAAAGCGTGATGTGGGACGCCAAGCGGATGTTCCCCAACCTCGACTGGTTCTCGGCGGTGTCCTACAACCTGATGGGCGTGCCGACCGCCATGTTCACTCCGCTGTTCGTCATCAGCCGCACCTCGGGCTGGGCCGCCCACGTGATCGAGCAGCGCGTCGACAATAAGATCATCCGCCCCTCGGCCAACTATACCGGCCCCGAGAACCTGACCTTCGTGCCCCTCGCCCAGCGCGCCGAAGCCAACGCTGCCTAAGGAACTTCCATGCCCTATCTCGTTGCCGACGAACTTCCCCAGACCAGCGCCGGCAAGCGGTTCCGCGAAGCTCTCGCGCGGCCGGGCATCTACCGGCTGCCCGGCGCCCACAACGGCCAGGCGGCGATCCAGGCGAAGCAGGCCGGTTTCGGCGGGCTCTACCTGTCGGGCGCGGCGATGACCGCCTCGATGGGCCTGCCCGACCTCGGCATCATCACGGTCGACGAGGTCGCCTTCTTCATCCGCCAGATTGTCCGCGCGACCGGCCTGCCGCTGCTGGTCGACGGCGACACCGGCTATGGCGAGGCGCTCAACGTCATGCACATGGTGCGCACCTTCGAGGAAGCCGGCGCGGGCGCGGTCCATCTGGAGGACCAGATCCTTCCCAAGAAGTGCGGCCACCTCAACGGCAAGGGCCTGGTTTCGGCGCGGGACATGGCCGCCAAGGTCGCCGCGGCCAAGAAGGCCAGCCGCGACATCGTCATCATCGCCCGCACCGACGCCGCCGGGGTCGAAGGCTACGAGGCCGCCGTGCAGCGCGCCAAGCTCTACGTCGAGGCCGGCGCCGACGCCATCTTCCCCGAGGCGCTGATCACCCGCGAAATGTTCGCGCAGTTCGCCCAGGACCTCCCCGGCGTGCCGCTGCTCGCCAACATGACCGAGTTCGGCAAGACCCCGTTCTACACCGCCGCCGAGTTCGAGGAGCTGGGCTACAAGATGGTGATCTGGCCGGTCTCGTCGCTGCGCGTCGCCAACAAGGCCCAGGCCAGGCTCTACGCCGCGATCGCCCGTGACGGCGGGGCGCACAACATGGTCGACGAGATGCAGACCCGCGCCGAACTCTACGAAGTGATCGGCCTGCACGACTACGAGGCGCTCGACGCCTCGATCGTCAAGACGATCGTGCCCGAAGCCATTCCGCCGGCCTGACGGCCCCCAAGCCGTTGCCTTGCGGCCCCGACGGCGATCATTCCAGGACCAGCAACAGGTCCTTCGCCTCGACATTGTCACGAGCCGCGACGATGAGATCGGCGACCACGCCATCGCGCGGGGCGCTCAGTGTCGTTTCCATCTTCATGGCCTCCAGGGTCAGCAGCGGATCGCCCGCCGCAACTCGCTGACCCTTGCGCACCGCTATCGACGAAACCGCCCCGGCCATTGGCGCGGCGATGTGGTCGTCGTTGCCTTCCTCGGCCTTGCGCCGCACGCAGGCGACCACGCGGCTGCGGTCGACGACGCGAATGACGCGAGGCTGGCCATTCAGTTCGAAGAACAGCTTCACTTGGCCGTCAGGCTCCGGTTCTCCGACCGCCTGGAGCTGGACGATCAGCGTCTTGCCCGGCTCGATCTCGACGACGATCTCCTCGCCGGGCTTCATCCCCCCGAAGAACACCGGCGTCGGCAAGGCCGAGACCGGACCGTCCTTGGCCGAAGCGCGGGCGAAGTCGGCGAAGACCTTGGGATACATCAGCCAGGAGGCAAGCTCGCGCTCGGTGATCGGGCGACCGACGATCAGTTCGGCCTCGGCGCGCGAAGCTTCGAGGTCAGCCTCCCCGAGCAGGGAGGCCGGGCGCACGGTGATCGGCGTCTCGCCCTTGAGCGCCTTGGCCTGAAGCCGCTCGGGCCACCCGCCCGCAGGCTGGCCGAGATCGCCCTTGAGCATTTCGACCACGGAGGCCGGAAATGCGACGTCGCAGGCGGGATCGAGCACGTCTTCGGACGTCAGCCCCTGCGCGACCATCATCAGCGCCATGTCGCCCACGACCTTCGATGACGGCGTGACCTTGACGATGTCACCGAACAGGTCGTTGGCCTCGCGGTAGGCGCGCGCGACCTCGTGCCAGCGGCTTTCCAGGCCCAGCGCGCGGGCCTGTTCCTTGAGGTTGGTGAACTGTCCGCCCGGCATTTCGTGGAGGTAGACCTCCGAAGCGCCCGAGCGCAGGTCGCTCTCGAACGGGGCGTAGAGCTGGCGAACGCCCTCCCAGTAGAAGCTGATCCGCCGGATCGCCTCGGCATCGAGTCCGGTGTCGCGCGGCGTATGGCGCAACGCCGCGACCACCGAGCCTAGGCACGGCTGCGAGGTCGTGCCCGACATGGCGTCGGTGGCGACGTCGATCGCATCGACCCCGGCCTCGACCGCCGCGATCAGCGTCGCGCCGGCGATGCCCGAAGTGTCGTGGGTGTGGAGATGGATCGGCAGGTCGGTCACGTCGCGCAGCGCGCCGATCAGCGCGCGGGCGGCGGCAGGGCGGAGCAGCCCGGCCATGTCCTTGATCGCCAGGACCTGGCATCCGGCGGCTTGGAGCTGGCGGGCGAGATCGGCGTAGTAGCCCAGCGAATACTTCGCCCGGTCCGGGTCCAGTACGTCACCGGTGTAGCAGATCGCTCCTTCGGCGATCTTACCCGCCGCGCGCACCGCGTCGATCGCCACGCGCATGTTCTCCACCCAGTTGAGGCAATCGAACACGCGGAACAGGTCGATGCCCGCCTCGGCCGCCTGCCCGATGAAGAAGCGCACCACGTTGTCGGGATAGTTGGTGTAGCCGACCCCGTTGGCGCCGCGCAGCAGCATCTGCAGCAGCAGGTTGGGCGCGGCTTCGCGGATCGCGGCGAGACGCTCCCACGGGTCCTCGGTGAGGAAGCGCATGGCGACGTCGAAGGTCGCCCCGCCCCAGCATTCGAGACTGAGCAGTTCGGGCAGCCCGGTCGCATAGGAGCGCGCCGCGGGCACCAGGTCGAAGCTGCGCATCCGCGTCGCCAGCAGCGACTGGTGGGCATCGCGCATGGTCGTGTCGGTGATCAGGACCTGCGGCTGCTCGCGCATCCACCGCGCGAAGCCCTCGGCGCCGAGCGCGTCGAAGCGCTGCTTGCTGCCCTTGGGGACCTTCGCGCCGAAGACCGGCGCCTCGCCGGCCCGCCGGTCGGTCGCCACGGCCCCGCGCCCCTTCATCTCGGGATGGCCGTTGATCGTGACCTCGGCGATGGAGCCCAGCAGCTTGGTCGCGCGGTCGCGGCGGCGCGGCAGGGCGAACAGCTCGGGCGTCTCGTCGATGAACCCCGTGGTGTAGTTCATCGCCTGGAAGTCCGGGTGGGCAAGCACCGCCTCCAGGAACGGCAGGTTCGTCGCGACACCGCGAATACGGTATTCGCGCAGGGCCCGGTCCATGCGCGCGATCGTCTCGCGCGGGGTCGGCGCCCAGGCCGTGACCTTCTCCAGCATGGCGTCGTAGAAGGGCGTTACCACCGCGCCGGAATAGGCCGTGCCGCCATCGACGCGCAGCCCGAAGCCGGAAGCGCCGCGATAGGCGGTGATCCGGCCGTAATCGGGAGCGAAGCCGCGCTCCGGGTCTTCGGTCGTGACGCGGCATTGCATGGCATGGCCATCGAGACGGATCTCGGCCTGGCTCGGTATCCCGGTTTCCGCGACCGCGCCGATGCGGCCGCCCTCGGCGATGCGGATCTGGGCCTTCACGATGTCGAGCCCGGTGACCACCTCGGTCACGGTATGCTCGACCTGGATGCGCGGGTTGACCTCGATGAAATAGAACCTGCCGGTCTCGGCATCCATCAGGAACTCGACCGTGCCCGCCCCGACATAGTCGGTCGCCCGGCCGATCCTGAGCGCGGCCTCGGCCAGTTCGGCGCGCTGGGCATCGTCGAGGTACGGCGCCGGCGCGCGCTCGACCACCTTCTGGTGGCGGCGCTGGATCGTGCAGTCGCGCTCGAAGAGGTGAACCAGGTTGCCGTGGCTGTCGCCAAGCAGCTGGACCTCGACGTGGCGCGCGCGGCGGACCAGCTTCTCGAGATAGACCTCGTCCTTGCCGAAGGCCGCTGCTGCCTCGCGGCGCGCGGCGGCGACGGCGTCGAGCAGCTTGTCCTCGCGCTCGATCGGGCGCATCCCCCGTCCGCCCCCACCCCAGCTCGCCTTGAGCATGACCGGGTAACCGATTTTGCCGGCGAGCCGCTTGATCTCGGACGGGTCATCGGGCAGCGGATCGGTCGCCGGCATGACCGGCACCCCCGCCGCGATGGCAAGGTTGCGCGCGGCGACCTTGTTGCCGAGCTGGCGCATCGTCTCAGGCGACGGGCCGATGAAGATGATCCCCGCCGCGGCGCAGGCCTCGGCGAACTCGGGGCTTTCCGAAAGGAAACCATAGCCGGGATGGATCGCGTCGACCTTCGCGCGCACCGCGGTCGCGACGATGTCCTCGATGTCGAGATAGGCCTGCAGCGGGCCCTTGCCCGCCCCGACGCGATAAGCCTCGTCGGGCTTGAAGCGGTGGAGCGAGAGGCGATCCTCCTCCGCATAGATCGCCACCGTGGCGATCCCCATCTCCGCCGCGGCCCGGAACACCCGGATGGCGATCTCGGAACGGTTCGCCACCATCAGCCGCGTGATGCGCTTGGTCATTACTATCCTTGCTGCGTGAATATGTCTCGACTGCTTTGCAATATCCGCATTATAGAAGTCCGCAGGAATGGCTGAATTTGTGAAGTTTTGCGGATATATTTCGGCAAATTTGCAAATTTTGCGAAGATCGGATTTGCATCATGCGAAAAGCCTTCATGGGCGTTCGGCTCAAGCGCCTGCGCGAGGAGCGCAATCTCAAGCAGGTCGAGCTGGCCAATGCGCTCGGCATCTCCTCGAGCTATCTCAACCAGCTAGAGCAGAACCAGCGCCCGCTGACCGTGCCGGTGCTGCTGAAGATCAACGCGGTCTTCGGCGTCGACGTCCAGCTCTTCTCGGAAGACGAGGAAGCGCGGTTGATCACCGAGCTGCGCGACGCCTTGTCCGACGGGGCGGAGACGATCTCGGTCGCCGAAATCCGCGAGCTGGCGATGAACATGCCCGCGGTCGGCCGGACGCTGGTGAGCCTGCACCGGCGCTACCGCGAATCCGTCGAGCGCAGCGAGGCGATGGCCGCCCAGCTCGGCGACGACTGGATTGCCGGCGGCCCGGCGCGGATGCCCTTCGAGCAGGTCCGCGACTTCTTCTACGCCCGCCACAACCACGTCGAGCCGCTGGATGAAGCGGCCGAGCGGCTCTACCGCCAGGCCGGGCTCGGCCCCCGCTCGGTCCATGCCGGGCTGGTCGCCTGGCTGCGCGAGCGCCACGGCGTCCAGATCGTCTGGGGCGAAAGCGACAGCGCCCAGCGGCGCTTCGATCCCGCGACGCGGACGCTGCATGTCTCGGCCCAGCTCAAGCAGGGCCAACAAGCGTTCCAGATGGCGACCCAGCTCGCCTTCCTCGAACTCGGCGACATAATCGACCGGCTTGCCGACAACCGCATTCTCGTCGGCGAGGAAGCCCGTCGCCTCGCCCGCGTCGGCCTGGCCAACTATTTCGCCGGAGCGCTGATCCTGCCCTACGGCGATTTTCTCGCGGCGGCGGAAGCAGAGGCCTACGACATCGAAAAGCTCGGCCGACGGTTCGGGGTGGGCTTCGAGACGGTCTGCCATCGCCTCTCCACGCTCCAGCGCGCCGACGCGCGCGGCGTGCCGTTCTTCTTCGTCCGGGTCGACCGTGCCGGCAACATCTCCAAGCGCCAGTCGGCCACCGACTTTCACTTCTCGCGCGTGGGGGGAACCTGCCCCCTATGGAAGGTCTACGAGGCCTTCAATCAACCCGGCCGCGTCCTGCGCCAGATCGCGCAGATGCCCGACAGGCGGACCTATCTCTGGATCGCGCGCACGGTCGGCAGCGGCGGTGCCGGCTTCGGAAAACCCGGCAAGACCTTCGCGATCGGCCTCGGCTGCGACATCCGCCACGCCTCGCGGCTGGTCTATTCGCGCGGCCTCGACCTGAACGATCCCGAGGCCGCCACCCCGATCGGCGCAGGCTGCAAGGTCTGCGAGCGGCCGGCTTGCCCGCAACGCGCGTTTCCGCCGATCGGCCGCCCGGTCATGGTGGATGAGAACCGAAGCAGCAGTATTCCCTATCCGGCGGGGTGAACGCCCTGGGATCACAGCGGGGAGACGCAAACCCGGCACATCCGGCCGCTCGTGACGCTTGTCCCTTCTTGGCGCGGAAACATTTCTGCTCTGACTGGCGGGACACGGGTTTCATCCGTGCGATATGGGAGGCGGCATTGGTCAAGCGTCACATGGCTTCAAGGATCTTCATCGCCACCAGCATCGCCGCGCTGTTGTCGATACCGAGCGCAGCAATCGCGCAAAGCCGGGGAACCGGAGCGCGCAACGGCGCGAATGTGAGCGGGGTCGAAATTGACCAGAGCGTCGATTGCCAGGGACGTCCGGCTACGGTCAGCGGAACGGGCAATCGCATCACCTTCGGCGGGGACTGCCCCGG
>CAZFPW010000066.1:0-11417 GCA_964520765.1 uncultured Novosphingobium sp. | reverse complement strand
AACGCCCGTCCCCCCTCCTCTTCAGAGGAGGGGCCGGGGGTGGTGGCGATGCGGCGCGCATCGCTCGCGAAGCGAATATTGCGTCTGGGGCGCACCACCCCCAACCCCCTCCTCTGAAGAGGAGGGGGCTATGGCGCGGCGCCCTGCTGCTCCCGCTGTTCGCCCTCGCCGCCTGCAAGGTCGGCCCGAACTACGCGCGGCCGGAAACCCCGCCGCCCGCCGCCGGGCCGTTCCAGACCACGGCGCCCGGCCTCAGCACCGCGCCCGCCGAGGACAAGTGGTGGCGGCTCTACGACGATCCCGCGCTCGACGCGCTGGTCGCCCGCGCGCTTGCCGCCAACACCGACCTGCGCGTGGCCCAGGCCAACCTCGCCCGCGCCCAGGCCGTGGTGCGCGAGGCGCGCGCCAATCGCCTGCCCCAGGGGCAGACCAGTGCCGGGGCCGAGTTCGGCAATGCCCAGGGCGCGCAGCAGCCGGGCGGCAGCGGCACCCAGTGGACCTATACCGGCGGCATGCAGCTCGATTGGGAGATCGACCTGTTCGGCCGCATCTCCCGCACCATCGAGGCCGCCCGCGCCGACCGCGATGCGAGCGAGGCCACCCGCGACCGCGTCGCCCTGACCGTCGCCGCCGAGACCGCGCGCGCCTATGTCGACGCCTGCACCCTGACCGAGGGCATCGCGGTCGCCAAAAGCTCGGCCGACATCGCCTCGCGCCAGCTCGACCTGCTGCAGCGGCGCGAGCGCGCGGGGGCCGTCTCCCGTCTCGATGCCGAGCGTTCGGCCACCGCGCTCGCCAATGTCCGGGCCGAACTGCCGACGCTGGAGGGCCGCCGCCGCGCCGCCCTGTTCGAGCTGGCGGCTCTCCTCGGCCTGACGCCGGGCGAGGTCCCCGCCGAGGCCCAGGCCTGCGCCCGCGCCCCACGCGTGCTGCAGCCGATCCCGGTGGGCGACGGCCAGGCCCTGCTCGCCCGCCGCCCCGATATCCGCGAGGCCGAGCGCAAGCTGGCCGCCGACACGGCGCGCATCGGCGTCGCCACGGCGGACCTCTATCCGCGCATCTCACTGGGCGGATCGGGCAACTTCTTCCGTAACGACAGCGTGCGCGGATCGGACAGCTTCTCGTTCGGCTTCGGCCCGCTGCTGTCGTGGAGCTTCCCCTCGATCATGGCCGGCCGCACCCGCATCGCCCAGGCCGAGGCGGGCGCCCAGGCCGCGCTCGCGACCTTCGACGGCGCGGTGCTGACCGCGCTCAAGGAGGTCGAGCAGGCGCTGTCCTACTACGCCGCGGAGGGCGAGCGGAATGCCCGCCTGCGCGAGGCCGTAACCCACGCCGAAACCGCCTATCGCTTGGCCGACCAGCGCTATCGCGCCGGCTCCTCCGGCCTGCTCGAACAGCTCGACGCCCAGCGCGAGCTGACCTCCGCCCGCAGCGCCCTGGCGAGTTCGGATCAACTCCTGGGTTCGCGCCGGGTGGACCTGTTCAAGGCGCTCGGCGGCGGCTGGACCGACCTGCCGCCGCCTGCCGCGCCGCGCTGATCGCGCCGGCCGCGATCAGTAGCGCGCCCAGCTTGCGTACTCTTCGTAGTTGGGCGCTTCGGTGGCGTTCTTGTCGGGATCGACCGGGACCTGGATGACGGCGGGCTTGCCGCTGGCCAGCGCGCGGGCGATGGCCGGGCCGATCTGGTCGTCGCTTTCGACATATTCGCCGTGGGCGCCGAAGGCCTCGGCCAGCTTGTCGAAGCGGACGTCCTTGCCCCAGTGAGCCTCGGTTTCGGGCGATTGCGGCCCCAGCGTGCGGCGATAGACGCCAACCTCCAGCCCCCAGGCATAGTCGCAGCTTACCACGACCACGATGGGCAGGTTCTTGCGGACCGCCGTTTCCAGCTCGGAAATGTGGAATAGGAACGAGCTGTCCCCGGTCAGCAGCATCACCCGCCGCTCCGGGTTCGCCAGTTGGGCGCCGATGGCATAGGGTAGGCCGGTGCCGAGATGGCCGAGGTTCTGGTTCCACAGCACGTCATGGGGCTGCGCCTGGGAATAGGTCCAGGTGAAGATGGTGATCGCCCCGCCGTCGCGGACCATGATCCCGTCCTTGGGGAAGGCCTTGGTCGCCTCGACCACGAGCCGGGCGGTGTGGACCGGCTGCCCGCCGCTGGGCGCGGCGGCGGCCAGGTCGGTGCGGTGCTTGGCCTGGTCGGCGATCCACTGGGCGAGTCGGGGATGGTCGGCGCGCTGGGGCACGGCCGCGATGAGCTGCGGCACGATGTCGCGCAGGTCGCCGACAAGAGGCACGTCGATCGGGCGGTTCACTCCGATCGAAAGCGGATCGCGCTCGACGTAGATCCACTTGCGGGCCGCGTTGCCGCGTTCCCAATGGCGATGGAGGCCGTAATGGACCGGCTCGCCCAGCTCGGTGCCGATGGCCAGGACCACGTCGCTTTCATCGACCGCCTCGACCGCCGGGCGCGAGAAGCCATGGGAGAACATGCGGTCCTCGACGCCGGGGAAGAAGGAGGTCCCGCCCGATGTCTGGACGATCGGGCAGCCCAGCTTCCGCGCCAGCTCGGCCACCTGCGCCTGGGCCCGCGCGGTGAAGATACCATGCCCGGCCAGGATCAGCGGCGACTTGGCTTCGCTCAGCAGCTTGGCGGCGGCGGCCAGCATGGGCTGGCTCGCGCCCAGGTTGGTGAGGCGATAGGCCTCGGGCTCCAGGATCGGCCCCCATTCCGGCGTCTCGTGCAGCACGTGCATCGGAATCTCGACATAGACCGGCCCCGGCTTGCCGGAGTTGGCGACGCGGATCGCCTCGCGGATGATCTCGTCGGTCTGATGGGCATATTCGATCACGCCGATGTACTTCATCGCCGCTTCGAAATGCTTGGGCTGCGAGATGTACTGGATGCGCCCGCGGCGGACGCGCTGGTCGGCCTCGCGCCCGCGGTTGCCCGCCAGGAAGATCGTGGGCGAGTTTTCCTTGTGGGCGACGATCGCGGCGGCCGCGAGGTTGGCGACGCCCGGCCCCATCGTCCCGAACACCACGCCGGACTTGCCGGTCATGCGGCCCCAGGCGTCGGCCATGAAGGCGCCAGCCTGCTCGTGGTGCGGAGCGACGACGTCCCAGCCGCGCCCTTCGGCGGCGACGGCCATATGGACGAAACCGGGGTCGGGAATGCCGAAAAGCGTCTTGATGCCTTCGGCCTCGAACAGTTCGAGGATGCGCTGGTAAACGGGGCTGGACATGGGGCGATTTTCTTCCGGGTAAGGTGAGGGGACGGCGCTCGGCCGCCGGATCGGGGGCGGGCGGGGGCGTTACGGCGCGACGGCGCCGATCGGCCGGGTCTGCGCAAGCGAGGTGCCGAAGGTGTGGAACCCGGTCGCGTGCAGCCCGCCGAGGCCGCCGCAGACGAACAGCAGCATGTCCTTGGGTTCCGGCGACATATAGACGCGGCCGTCGCTGCGGACCCGCTCCTGCTGCTCGAGCTGCTCGCGGTGATGCTTCTGGAGCAGGCGGGCGTCGACGCTGGCATAGCGCCACAGCACTTCCTGAGCGTCCTCGATGTTAGGGAAGTCCCGACCGAGGATCTCCGCCCAGATCGGGTTGATCGCGACCAGCATCTCCCCGAACGGCACCGCGCCGGAGAAGCAGTTGGAGCCGGGATAGGCCACCGACTTGCCGATCATCTCCAGGAAGTCTTCCCCGGTGTGGGAGGTCGTGTCGATGATGTTCTGGGTGCCCATCGTCCCGAAGGAGGTGACCGCGCTGCCGGAAACCCCGCGGCGCTCGGCGAGCGGCGCCCAGGGGGATTTCTCTTCCCATTCGCCGGTCACGATGCCGGCGAGACGGCCCGGGGAGCCGAAGGTCGTCTGGGAGGTGATCCCCGGAACCTGCCCTGCGACATTGCGCATGATGAGGCGGATCGCGCGGCCGATCGCGACGGCCTTGTTGTTGACGCCGCCGAGGCATCCGTAGCTGAACGGAATGTCGAGGTCGTGCCGCACCGGCCCGTTGACGACGAACATCGGATAGACCGGCGCGGTCGTGGCGTTCACCCCGTACAGCTCGAAATCGGTGTCCGCGATCGATTCGATGGCAGCGATAATCAGTTCGAGCGACGATGCGGGCGCGCCGGCCATGACCGCGTTGACGACGATCTTTTCCACCGTCAGCTCGACCTTGGTGGGCGGCAGGTAGGCGATCACCTCGTCGGGATAGCGGTCGTTCTCCGCCAGGAAGAGCCGGACCCGCGTTTCGGTGGGCGGAACCAGCGGCAGGCCGTCGCCCCAACCCTGCTGGATCGCGAAGTCAGTGAAGGCGCAGATGTCGTCCTCCACCTCTATGCGGGTGCTGGCGAGCCAGTCGACCTCGCACCCCTCCGGCCCGCAGTCCCGGCTGACGAGCGACTTGGCGACGATAGGGGGCTTGGCCGCCGCCGGTTTGATGAGTTCGACGCCCATTATGCCGCCTCCGCTGCGACGAGCTTCGCGCCCATGGTTTCCAGCACCGGCAGGAAGTGCGCCTCGCCGATGGGCTGGACATCCTTCATGCGCTGCTCGTTGAGCGGGTAGGGCAGGACGTGAACGCGCAGGCCCGAGCGCCCGCCGCGCGTGGCAAGCTCGTGCGCGAAGGTTTCGAAGTTCGCGGTGGCGATGGCCACGGTGGGAAGCCCGGTATTGGCTGCGGTGATCGCGTCGCGAATCGTCCAGCCCGTGCACGACCCGCAATTGGCGAGGCCGACCACGGCGATGTCGATCGATCGCAGGAATTCCTGATAGTCGCGCTCATGCCGCTCGCCCTCGGTGCCGGAGCGGCCGCCCGAGCGCCAGAAGAGGGTTTCCGCGCCGGCCTCGCGCAGCCTGGCGGCCCAGACGTCGCTGATCCAGTCCCACGAGCGCCACATCCGATCGACCCGGAAGCCGATTCGCTTGCCCTTGATAAGGCCCGCGTCGGGGCCGGGGTCCGCCACGTCGTCCGACCGGGTCGCCGTGGGTTCCAGGATTTTGATCCTCGCCATGTCTCGCTCCAGATGTTTCATATTTGGCATATGTTCCGATATAGGTGCATAACTCTTCAGAAGCGTCAAGGCCGATCGAGTTGTTCCTAATACGGAACGATCTGCCGGAATCCACCTTATCAAATCCAATAATCCATTGACAGCCTCGTCGGCGTTCCATATCCGCATGTGGAACGTATCCACATATGGCACTATTTCCTAATGCGGGAAATTCTTACAAGCCGAGTTTCCAAGGATGTGGACCGGGCGAGCAGACAGGGAGGATGGAGAAATGCGGATCGTGGCCGGAAAGGACATCGCGCTGAAGGCTGTGCAATTGGCGGGCTGCGCGCTCGGGGCCCTGGCGCTCCCGGCCCTCGCCCAGGCCCAGGATGCGGCCGGGCCGGAGGGCGCGGGCATCGCGGATGCCGGGGAAGAGATCATCGTCACCGCCCGCCGCCGCGAGGAGAACGTCCAGGACGTTCCCGCCGCGATCCAGGTGCTGAGCGGCACCATGCTCGAACAGCGCAACATCCGGTCCGAGCAGGACCTCGCGACCGCGGCCCCCGGCCTGCTGGTCCGCTCGAACAACAACCAGTTCCAGGTGAACTACGTGATGCGCGGGGAATCGTTCGAGCCCTATTCCGGCACGGTCCCCGGCGTGCAGCCCTACCTCAACGAGGTCGCGCTCAGCGGCAATGCCGCGCCGCCGTTCTACGACCTCCAGAACGTCCAGGTCCTCAAGGGGCCGCAGGGCACCCTGTTCGGCCGCAATTCGACCGGCGGCGCGGTCCTTTACCAGACCCAGCGGCCGGGCTCCGAGTTCGGCGGCTATGCCTCACTGGAATACGGTAGCTTCGACCGCTTCGTCGCCCAGGCCGCGCTCGACGTGCCGCTCGCGCCCGGCGTGGTCGAGTTGCGCCTGGCCGGCATCTATCAATCGGGCGGTGCCTATGTCCGCAATCTCTACGACGGCAAGCTGCTCGGCGATTCCGAGGTCAAGTCGGGCCGCGCGACCCTGACGATCTCTCCCGGCGATTCCTTCACCACGACGACCATGGTGCAGGTCAGCCGCTATGAGGCGGAGAACGTCCCCAAGCGCTTGTCCTATGTCGCGCCGTGCGGCGTCGGCTCGTCGCAGCCGTGCTGGGTGCTCCCCGGCAATGCCTTCTATGACCAGTTCGTGGGCAGCCCGGCGGGGACCTATTTCCCCGGCTGGCCCGCCGGCGCGCTTCCGCCGGGCGGATTGGCCGGGATGATCGACTATCTCAACGCCAACGGGCGCTACACGGTCTCCGCCAATGCCACCGGCATCAACTGGGCCACCGAAACCACCGTCATCAACACCAGCACCCTGGAGTTGTCGGACAACCTCACGCTGAAGAACATCTTCGGCTATTCCAAGACCAACCGTCGCGGCCAGACCGACAACGATAACACGCCCTATCCCTTCCTGCAGACGGGCGGCACGATGCCCGGCAACCCGCTCGAAGGGCGCGCGACCCGGCAGGTCTCGAACGAGTTCCAGATCCAGGGCAGCACTTCCGACAAGCGGTTGAACTACATCGTCGGCGGGTTCTATTCCCACAACACGACCGACTACGATTCGCCGCTGGCGGGCGTGAGCTATACTCCGTCGATCGACTTCTTCACGGTCTTCAACCTGCGCTACCAGTCGACGACCAAGGATGAATCCTATGCCCTGTTCGCCCAGGGCACCTATGCCCTGACCGACAGGCTCAACGTTACCGCGGGCGTGCGCCAGACCTGGGACAATCTGTGGATCCAGCAAACCCCCGGCTCGACCCTGGGCGGGGCGGCGGGATCGGTGCCGCAGCATACGACGGTCAATGACCTGAGCTGGACCTTCTCGATCGACTACAAGGCCACGCCGTCGCTGATGCTCTATGCGACGACGCGGGGAAGCTGGCGCGTCGGGGGGTACAATCCCTTTGTCCCCACAGGCGTCGGCAACCGCACGACCGCGGCCGACGGCGGCAACTACTTCCCGCCGGAAACGGTCCGCGACGTGGAGTTCGGCTTCAAGTACGACGACCGGGTCGCCGCCATGCCGGTGCGGTTCAACGCCACGTTCTTCTATGCCTGGATGAAGAACATCGAGAAGACGGGGACCACGGTGATCGCCGGCCGCGTCACCTCGGCCACGCTGAGCGTGCCCGCCGGGAAGATCTGGGGCATCGAGGCCGAAGGGATGATCCGCCCCGCGAGTTGGCTGACGATCGGCGGCAACCTGACCTACAACAAGGGCCGGTTCACCGATCGCGAAGCCCTGATCTTCGGCGTGCCGGTGGTCTACAACACCTTCCCCGACACGCCGGTCTTCAGCGGCACGCTCTATGCCGATGCCGTGGCCTCGCTAGGGAGCGCCGGCACGCTGCGGCTCCACGCGGATCTGTTCGGGCAGACCTCGTTCCACCTCACCAGCCTGGGCGAGACCTTCAACCCCGGCGACAAGGTGCCCGGTTACACCCTGGTCAACCTGCGCGCCGACTGGGTCGATCCGCTCGGCGCGAAGGGCATCACCGCCAGCGCCTTCGTGAAGAACGTGACCGACACCTACTACTTCACCGGGGGCGGCGGCGGGGTGCAGGCCAACGGCACGAACTCGCTCAACCTCGGGATGCCGCGGACCTGGGGCGTCCAGCTCAAGGCCGAGTTCTAGGCCGGCAGCCTAGGCGGACCAGCAAGAGAAACCCCGCCGTTCCGCTCTCGATTCGGGGCGGAACGGACCCGGCTGGCCGTGCCCGACGGCCACAGGAGACGCCCATGACCGCCTATGTCGTCATCATTCGGAACGAAACGCGCGACCCGGACGAGATCAAGCGATACGCCGAGCTGGCCCCCCGCGCGCCGATCGACAAGCTGGAGATTATCGCGGCCAAGACCAACCGCTTCAAGGTCCTCGAAGGCGGCCCGGCCGAAGCGGTCGTCATCCTGAAATTTCCGACTTGGGACGATGCGCTGGAATGGTACGACAGCGATGCCTACCAGGAGGCGCGCGCGCATCGCCTGCGGGGGGCCGACACGCGCGCGGCCCTGGTGGAAGGCGTGGACACGCCCTCGTCCGGCCAGTCCGGCGCGCGCTGATGGAAGCGACGGGGGGACGGTGCTCCTCCGGAATGGAAAGGCAAGGCAGACCGGGATGAGCTATTTTTCCGAGTTCCGCACCAACTGGCGCGCCCTGGCCGCCTCGTCGCTCGGCTTGGCGGTCGGCTATACCTTCATCAACTACGTCACCAATATCTTCTCGCCGCACCTGATCCGCGAACTGGGCTGGTCCAAGGCGGATTTCGCCTTGCTCGGCCTGATCGTGATCGTCGCGGCGGTCTGCCAACCCGTCGCGGGCCGGTTGGCCGACCGCTTCGGAGTCCGGCGGATGGCGCTGGTCGGCGTGATCAGCGCGCCACTGCTGTTCGTGCTGCTCAGCCGCATGACCGGCCCGTGCTGGCAGTTCTACCTCATCAACGTGCTGCAGGTCGTGCTGGTCGGCGGGACGACGAGCGCCGTCATCTATACCCGCCTGATCGCCGAGCGGTTCGACCTCGCGCGCGGGGTGGCGCTGGGCGTCACGGCTTGCGCCCCGGCCGCTGCCGGGGCCTTGCTCGCCCCGGTCATGTCCGAGCTTGCGGACCTGTACGGGTGGCGGACTGGCTATCTGTTGGTGGCCGGCTTCGTTGCCCTTGCCGGGCTGCTGGCCGTGGCGCTCATCCCCGGCGACGGCGGGGCGCGCCCGGCCCGCGCAGCGTCCGCCGAGCCGCCGTCCTTGGTGGACTATCGCGCCCTGTTCCGCGACCGCACCTTCCAGATCCTCATCGCCGGCATGCTGCTGTGCAACCTCACGCTCACCTTGCAGATGACCCAGCTCAAGATCGTGCTGCTCGACCTCGGCGTGGGCGGGAGCGCGAGTTCCCTGATGATCTCCGTCTATGGCTTCGGGGTCATCGCCGGGCGGCTGCTGTGCGGTGTGGCGCTCGATCGCTATTCCCCGCACCTTGTCGCCGCCGCCTCGATGTCGGCCCCGGCGATCGGGCTGCTCCTGCTGGCCTCGGGCACGGCCAGCGGCCTGTTCGCCGGCCTGGCCGTCGCCCTGCTCGGCCTCGCGATGGGCGCCGAGGGCGACGTGGGGGCCTACCTCGTCATGCGCTATTTCAGGCGTGCGATCTATGGCTCGGTCTTCGGCCTGCTGATGGGGGCGCTGTCCCTATCGGGCGCGGTCGGGGCTGTGCTGCTGAGCGTCACCCTGGCCGCCAGCGACGGCAGCTTTCGCCCGTTCCTGGTGCTGTCCGGGGTGGCGGCGCTGATCGGCGGCAGCCTGTTCCTGCTGCTCGGCAACCGGCCGGCAACGGGGCACGGCAGTCCTGTCGCGGCGCCCCACTGATGGCCGCCGCCGTTACCTCTTGGGCGGTCGAGCCCCACCCGCGCCCTGCTGGGGCGAAGGATAGGCGCCCATGTAGCCGAGGCTTCGCGATGTCCGTTCCGCCGCGGAACGGGTAAGCTCGACGAACCGGCCGCGATTGGCGTCCATGCGCTCGGTCGGCCCGGCCAGTGATATGGCGGCGAAGACCTGGCCCTCGCTGTCGAAGATCGGGCAGGCGACGGCGCTGGCGCCGTCGAAGCTGCCGTTCCGATCATAGATCGCGCCCTCGCGCGCGATGCTGCTCAGCAGGTCGGGGATGTCCTCCAGTGGGGTGCTGGACGGGGTCATCGGGAAGAACGTGATGCCGTCGAGATAGGCCTCGCGCTCCTCTCGGGGCATGAAGGCCAGGACCACCTTGCCCGAAGCGCCGCTGAACAGCGGCCGGCGGGACCCTATCGGCACGGTGTAGCGCAGCGGTTCGGTGGAATCGACGCCGGAGACATAGGCGATCTCGGTGCGGTCGTCCGAGAGGATGCCGATCATCACCGATTCGTTGGTCTCCTTGGCGAGCCATTCGACGGTCGGGCGGGCGCTGGCGGGGAAGGGGGTGTCGTGCTGGCGCTGGGCGATCAGCGTCGCCATGTGGAAGCTGGCGGGGCCGGGCAGGTAATATCCCTCATGATGGGTCAGGTAGCCGCCGTGCTCCAGGGTACGCAGCATGCGGTAAAGGCTCGACTTCGGGAGGGCGAGTTCCTTGCATAGCGCCGCCAGCGAGCCGCCCTGGGGCCGCGCCGCGCAGGCGCTCAGCACCTCCGGCACGCGCAGGATGCCCCTGGGCTGGGACATGCCGCTGCCGTCCGTGTTCGCTCTTGGGCGTCTCGCCATTTTCGATTGTTCCGCCATAATAGTAACGAGAAAGAACCGCGCTCTATCCGACGGCCCCCAACCTTTGCTCCTTATATGGAACAAATTCCAAATAAGAAACAATGATTATGGATGCTTGAGCGCTCTGCGTCACGCCGGCGGATAGGGATCGGAAAAGCCCAGGATGCGCGATATGCGCTGCCCCGCGGTGCGGGTCAGGTCGCGCAGGCTGTCGAGCGAGGCGGCGATGCGGTCGGTCGGGCCGGTGACGGAGACGGCGTGGCGGACGCGGCCATCGCGGCCGAAAATGGGGCTGGCCAGGGCGCTCGCTCCCCGGACATAGCCGTTGCGGTCGAAGGCGACGGCTTCGTGCCGGACCTGTTCCAGCACGTCCGGCAGCTCCGCCTTGTCCGTGGTCTGCGGGGTGGCCTGGACGAATTCGGCCTGGTCCAGGTAGTCGAGCCGGTAGGCGAGGGGCTGGAAGGCGAGGATGGCCTTTCCGGCCGGCACGGCATGGAGCGGCCGGCGGTCCCCGATGGCCGGCGCATAACGCAATGGCGCGGTCGATTCGACCACGTCGAGATAGACGATCTCGCGGCTCTGCTCGGCGAAGGCGCCGATCATCGTCGTCTCCCCGGTGATGCCCGCGAACCATTCCAGCACCGGCCGCGCGCAGGCGGGAAAGGACGGGTGCGGTTGCGGCGGACCGCCCTGCAGCGCGGCGGCCAGGCGGGCGGATTCCGGGCCGGGCAGGAACGTGCCCGAGGCGTTCACCAGATAGCCCGCATGCTCCAGCACGCGCAGCAGGCGGTGAAGACTGGTCTTGGGAACGCCAAGGTCGCGGCATAGGTCGGCCAGGGTCCTGCCGCCGTCCGCCGTGGCCACGGCCATCAGCACTTCCGGCACCCTCAGGATCGCCCGCGGACCTTCGTTCTCTTTCATGCTCTGCCGATGCTCGCTGTGATCCTGCGACAGGTAGGTCCGCGCCCATGGCTTGTCCATGCGGGCGGAGCGATGGCGGCTCGTGTATCGGCGCTGACGGACACTTGCGCTTTACACCGGGCGTTCGAAAGCTAGGCTCCCCCGCATATCGGACCGGTGGTCGATCCAGGCCGCGGCGCGATCTTGGGGAGACAGCCATGGCATCGATCGAATTCACCGGCCTCGCGGTGGCGCTGGGCG
>CAZFPW010000065.1:4243-11709 GCA_964520765.1 uncultured Novosphingobium sp. | reverse complement strand
CGCGCCGGTGTGGGACGGCAACGAGACCTGGCTGGTGCTCGGCGGCGGCGGGCTGCTCGCCGCCTTCCCGCTGGCCTATGCGATCATCCTGCCGGCGCTCTACGCGCCGCTGACCGCCATGCTGCTCGGCCTCGTCCTGCGCGGCGTCGCCTTCGAGTTCCGCTGGCGCGATCCGGCGCACCGGCCGCTGTGGGACTTCGCCTTCACCGCCGGCTCCCTCGTCGCGACCTTCGCCCAAGGCATCGCGCTCGGCGCCCTGCTCCAGGGCATCACCATCGCGGGCCGCGCCTATGCCGGGGGCTGGTGGGAATGGCTTTCGCCGTTCAGCCTGCTGACCGGGGCGGGCCTGGTGGTCGGCTATTCGCTGCTCGGGGCCTGCTGGCTCATTTGGAAGACCGAAGGTCCCCTGCAAGGGCAGGCGCGCGGCCATGCGCGGCGCCTAGGTCTAACACTGGCTGCCATGATCGGGGCGATCAGCCTCGCCACCCTGACGCTGGAGCCGCAATACCATCACCGCTGGCTCGCCTGGCCCGGCGTGCTGGCGACGGCGCAGGTGCCCCTGGCGACCCTGATCGTGACCGCCCTGCTCTATCGCAGCCTGGCGAAAAACCGCGAGATTCAGCCATTCTTGTGGACCCTCGCGCTGTTCGCGCTGTGCCTGCTCGGCCTCGGCATCTCGATCTGGCCGAACGTGATCCCGGCCCGCCTCTCCATCTGGGCCGCCGCCGCCCCCCATTCCAGCCAGCTCTTCATGCTGATCGGCGCGAGCATCCTGGTCCCGGTGATTTTGGCTTATACTACATGGGCTTACTGGGTGTTCCGGGGCAAGGTCGGGCACGACGGCTACCACTGATGCCCACCCTGAAGCGCCTGGCCTGGTTCTGCGCCATCTGGGCCCTCAGCGTCGCCGCGCTCGGCCTTGTCGGCCTCGCCATCCGGGCGGCACTCAAGCCGTGAAATCAACGGGTTAGACCAGCCGCCGCCCGCTCCTGCGAGGCGATCAGGTTGCGCTTGATCCCGCCATGGATCGCCCGGCACTGCACCACCGCGCATTCGATCGCCACCGCCCGGTCCCGATCGAGCAAAGCCCGCGCGAAACGGATGCGATTGGCCTGCAGCATGCGCACTTCCGACAGGTCCTGCACCGGCTCCCGCTCCACGCCGCTGCCGACCTGGAAGAAGATCGCATAGACCAGCTGCATCGGCGCATTGTCGGCCAGGCTCCACAGCAGGTCGCCGAACTCGGTCTGCTGCGCCGTCAGCTCCTCGTGGGTCTCGGTCCCATCTGCCGGCTGGGCGAAGGGCCGCACCTCCTCAAGCCGATCGCTCGCAAGGACGAGGTCGACCAGGAATGGCTGGATGAATTCAAGGAAAACAGTCATTTCGTCGAACGATCCAACGCGGCTTCGCAGATAGACCGCGGCGACCCGGCTGATCGTATCGAGGTTGGGACGGGCCGCGAAATAGCCGCCGCGCACCCCGCGCCGCACCTCGATGAGCTGCTCGTGCTCCAGCAACCGGACGGCCTGCCGCAGCGTCGGCCCCGTCACCTTGAACCTGCGCGCGAGGCTTTCCTCCGAACCCACGTGATCGCCCGGCTGCAAGGACAGGGCCATCGTCCGCAGGCCCTGCGCGATGCGATTGACCGCCGATTGCGGTTTTTCGGGGGTTTCAGTCACTTGGCGGCTTTTCCTCTCGCTCTCGGGGACCAGCGCGCCGGCATAGATGCCCGCTGCAGAGGCAAGGTCAAGCCGCCCAAGCGGTGGCCGGCCTAACGCGCGATCGCCTGCCCGATCCGCTCACGCAGCCGCGCGACGGCTCCGGTCTTGTGCGGGTCCCGCTCCCGCCAGTCGTTATCGAGGCGAGCCAGCCGCACATGGAAGCGCATCGTCGCCTCCACCAGGGCGCGGACTTCCGGGGAGAGCATCGCCAATTGCTGGGGATCGGCCGATGGACGGTCAGGCGCGAGGCGGCCGTGGCGCTTGAGCTGGAACTCGGAAAGCTCGCCCGCGATGAAGGCGCGATGATTGAGCAGCCAGGCCAGCGCATGCATCATCCGCGTGGTCGTGCGCAGCGCCTCGCAGGAAAAGGCCACGCGCGCCGCATCGCCGTCCGCCGCCGTGCTGTCGAGCCGCCCCGACATGTCGAAGGCGGCGCGCACCTCGTCCGAGAGGACAAGCGCCTCGCAATAGAGCCCGTCGATGATCCGCGGGTTGATCGTGGCCGGTTCAGTCATCCCGAACGGTCGGTATCCGCCCTGACTCGCGACCGCAATTGCCCACCCAAACAGTCCCCGACTCAAAACGGGACTGTCCGGAAACGGGACGATCCGAACCGGGTCAGGCGATGATGTCGGGGATCAGATAGTCCTCGATCAGCGCGATCTGATCCTTGAGCTTGAGCTTGCGCTTCTTCAGCCGGGCGACCTGCATCTGGTCGATTCCCCCCGCATCGGTGAGGGCGTCGATCGCCGCATCGAGATCGCGATGCTCTATCCTCAGCAATTCCAGGCGCTTGCGCAATTCCTCTTCGCTGACGCCCACAACCATCTGATCATCCCCGTCACGAGGCGGTCCGTCCAAACCGGATGCGCTCCGTCGCAATCATGCTGTCTTTTGCCGAAATGCCCCCAATGGGCGCTTCGCAACTTAGGCTTAATGTGGTTCCATGACAATCGCGACGAACCGCCGCTGCGCGAGTCGGAGGGGCGGTGTCGCCGTTTGGGTCGAACAGCCGAAGGAGAATCTCCGATGGAAGCATCACACGTCAGCGCCTTGCAGCTCAAGCACGCCGGTCTGGAGCGTCAGCTCGCCGAGGAGCAGAGCCGCCCGATGCCTGACCTCGTGGCGATCCAAGCCCTCAAGAAGCGCAAGCTCAAGATCAAGGAAGAGATTGCGCATATCGCCTGAGTAACTTCCGGCAAACGAGGCGCGCCGCCAGGCGGCGCGCCGCACGGAAGCCCAATTTCCCGGACAACTGGGCGCGGCCGTCGCCCTGAAAATGGCCTCCGCCAGGGTCGGTGCGTTTCCAAACCCGACGCTTTCGGCTAGACATCGCGCATGATGACCGCCGTCGCCGCAGCCCGCACGATCCTGACCCGTCTGCACGATGTCATGGCTTCCCGCAGCAATGCGCAGGCCAAGCTCAACACCGTCGTCGACGTCATCGGCAGCAGCCTCGATAGCGAAGTCTGCTCGGTCTATCTCCTGCGCGAGGGAATGCTGGAGCTGTTCGCCACGCGCGGGCTTGAACAGAGCGCCGTGCACATCACCCGCATGGCGATCGGCGAGGGCCTGGTCGGCACGATCGCGGCCAACATCGAAACGCTGAACCTGGCCGAAGCGACGGCGCACCCGGACTTTTCGTACCGCCCCGAAACGGGCGAGGACAAGTTCCACTCCTTCGCCGGCGTGCCCATCGTCCGGCGCGAGCGGGCGGTCGGCGTGCTGTGCGTCCAGCATGTCGAGCCGCGCCGCTACGAAGAGGTCGAGATCGAGGCGCTACAGACCGTGGCCATGGTGCTGTCGGAACTGATCGCCAATGCCGATCTGGTGGACAACGACGCCGGCTATGGCCTTTCGGCCGCCCAGACCGGGCCGGACCAGTTGCGCGGCCTGACCCTGGTCAAGGGCCTTGCCGTGGGCACGGCGGTCTATCACCAGCCGCGCATCAACATCGAGCATGTCGTCGCGGAGGATACCGAGGCCGAGCGCCAGCGCGTCTTCCTCGCCTTCGACAAGATGCGCGAGCAGATCGAACGGATGGCCGGACAGGCCGAGTTCGGCATGGGCGGCGAGCACGAGGAGGTGCTCGAAACCTACAAGATGTTCGCCTACGACGAAGGCTGGGCGCGGCGGATCAACGAGGCGATCGATTCAGGACTGACCGCCGAAGCCGCGATCGAGCGCGTCCAGCAGCGCACCCGGATGCGGATGCGCCAGATCGACGATCCGCTGCTGGCGGACCGGATGCACGACCTGGAGGATCTCTCCAACCGCCTGCTGCGGATGGTTTCGGGCCAGCTCGGCACGGCAGCCAGTATGGGACTTAGAAGCGACGCAATCCTCATCGCGCGCAACCTCGGGCCCGCGGAATTGCTCGAGTACGACCGGCGCCGCCTGAAGGGCGTGATCCTGGAGGAAGGATCGCTGACGGCGCATGTCGTGATCGTCGCGCGGGCGATGGGCGTGCCGGTGCTGGGGCGCGTGCGGGGCTTGCGCGGAATGGTCCGCGAGGGCGACCAGCTCCTGCTCGATGCCGACCAGGGCACGGCTACCGTCCGCCCCGCGCCGGGCATGGTCGAGGCGTTCGAGGCGCGCTTCGCCCGGAGCCGGGAGCGGCAGGCGGGCTATGCCGCGCTGCGCGACGTCCAGCCCTTCACCAGGGACGGCACGCGGATCACGGTGATGATCAATGCCGGGCTGCGCGACGACATGCCCAACCTCGCGCTGGCCGGCGCCGACGGGGTCGGCCTGTTCCGGACCGAGTTCCAGTTCCTGGTCTCCGCCACCCTGCCGCAGCGGGAACGCCAGACCCGGCTCTATCGCGACGTCCTGGAGGCGGCCGGGGACAAGCCGGTGGTGTTCCGCACGGTCGACATCGGCGGCGACAAGGTGCTGCCCTACCTGCGCCACGACGACGGCGAGGGCGAGGAGAACCCCGCGATGGGCTGGCGCGCCCTGCGGGTCGCGCTGGAGCGGGACGGACTGCTCAAGGCCCAGGCCCGCGCGCTGTTCGAGGCGGCCGCCGGGCGCACCCTCAACGTCATGTTCCCGATGGTCTCGGAACCTTGGGAGTTCGAGGCGGCGAAGGAGGTGTTCGACCGCCAGCTCCAGTTCCTGCGCAGCCAGAAGAAGGTCCTGCCCGAGGCGATCCGCTATGGCGCGATGCTGGAGGTTCCGGCGCTGGCCGAAGTGCTCGACCTCATCGCGCCGAAGGTGTCGTTCCTTTCGATCGGCACCAACGACCTCACCCAGTTCCTCTTCGCCGCCGACCGTTCCAACCCCAAGCTGGCCGAACGGTACGATTGGCTGAGCCCCGCGATCCTGCGCTTCATGCGGCGCATCGTGACCCAGACGCAGCCGTTCGGCATCGACCTGACCGTCTGCGGCGAGATGGGCGGGCGTCAGCTCGAAGCGCTCGCCCTGCTCGGCATCGGCATCCGCCGGTTGTCGATCACGCCAGCCGCGGTGGGACCGATCAAGGAACTGGTCTGCAAGGTCGACCTCCCGGAGATCGAAAGCGCCATGACCGGATGGCTCGCCGCGCCGCCCGTCGATCTGCGGGCCGAGCTGCAAGCCTGGGCCGTCGCGCGGAATATCGCGTTCGACTGAGGGCATTGGTCGCACAGACGGAACGGCAGTCCCTTTTTATCGCGCTAATCGCGCAGCTTGCCGCTCGGCAGGAATTTTTAGCCGCAAGCGCATTGACTTCGCGCCACGGCCCGCCATGCCTCCGGCTTCGGGGTTGTCTCAAAATCATACACTCGCGGCGGCGGGGGCAAAAGGAACCGGATGGCGGAATCTCACATTCTGGAAGACGAACTTCCGCTGGAAACGGCCGGCCAGATGCTTTGCCGGGCACGCGAGGCGGCGGGGCTCACGCGGGCGCAGATCGCCGAACAGACCAAGATTCCCGAGCGCCACCTGCTGGCGATCGAGCAGAACAATTTCGCCGCCCTCCCCGCCCGCACCTATGCCGTGGGCTTTTCGCGCAACTATGCCCGCACGCTGGGCCTGGACGAAGCGGAGATCGTCCGCCTGGTGCGCATGGAACTCGACGGCGCGGAAGAGCCGGCGCCGCGCGCGGTGACCTTCGAGCCGGGCGATCCGGCGCGCATTCCCAGCTCCGCCTTCGCCTGGCTGGCCGGCCTTCTCGCGCTGGGCGTGGTCATTGCCGGGTTCGTCTTCTGGCGCAGCTATTATTCGCCGGCGGCCGAGCTTCCCCCGATCGCGCAGGAAACGCCGGAAGCGACGCCCGCGGCCGCCGGCCCGGCCACGCCCGCCCCGGCAGCGACCGGCCAGGTGGTCTTCACCGCGCTGGAACCCGGCGTCTGGGTGAAGTTCTACGACGCGACCGGCCAATTGCTGCAAAAGGAGCTGGCGAACGGCGAGACATACTCCGTCCCGCCGACCGCCGACGGCCCGATGATCTGGACCGCCCGCCCGCAGGCCCTGGGCATCACCATCGACGGGAAGCCCGTGCCGAAGCTGTCGGAAACGCAGATGACGATGAAGGACGTGCCGATCACGGCCGCCGCCCTGCTCGCCCGTTCCGCCGCCGCCGCGAGCACGGCCCCAGCGCCGGCCGCCGCGACCGTCCAACCGACGCGCCGCGCCCCGTCTCCCGCGCCGGTAGCCTCCGCTTCGCCGAACGCCCCGCCGCCCGCTCCCGCCGCGGCGGCGACACCCGAAGCTTCCACCGTTTCGGAATAGGCGCTCTCGACATCGCCGGAACGCTGCGGCAATCAGCGGTTCGGGTTGTGGTTAATCGCGCGCTAAGGCGCCGATTGCCTAGAGTAAGCAGTTCGTTGGACGGGATGGAATGGCAATGATGAATATCCTTCGGGGCAAGTCGCGGCCGATGGTGGCCCTGGTCCTCGCCCTGGCCGTGACGGCCGGGCCCGCGATCGCGCAGGACAGCGCCGATACGCGGCTGCGCCGGCTCGAGGCCGAGGTACGCGATCTCAAGCGGCAGACAGGCGCGGCGGGCACCGTCGCCCCGCAGGCGACGCCTGGCGCCACGCGCACGCCCGCTGCCGGAGCGCCCGCGACCACGCCGGTTTCCGACCTTCTGTCCCGCATGGAAGCGATCGAGGCCCAGCTCGCCCGGCTGACTGCCCAGAACGAGGAAAGCGGCAACAAGCTGCGCCAGCTCGAAGAACGCATCGCCGCGAACGATGCGGCGAAGGACGCGGCCGCGGTCGCAGCGGCATCCAGCACGCCGAACGAGCCGGCCGCCGCCCCCGCCACCACTCCGCCGGCGCCCCGGCCCCCTGCGTCCACCCCCGCGCGTCCGCCGGCAACTCCTGCGGCAACGTCCCCTGCGGCGGCTCCTTCCTCGCAGCGCGTCGCCGCCGTCCGCGCCATCGTCAAGCCGCAGACCAACGACGCGGGCGAGGACGAATACTCCTATGGCTTCCGCCTGTGGGAGGCGAAGTTCTATCCCGAGGCGCAGCAGCAGTTGAAGCTGTTCCTCGACAAGTATCCGCGCCACAGCCGGGTCAGCTTCGCGCGCAACCTGATGGGCCGCGCCCTGCTCGACGAGGGCAAGCCGCGCGACGCCGCCTCGTGGTTCCTCCAGAACTACCAGGCCAACAAGCGCGGCGATCGCGCGCCCGACAGCCTGCTCTATCTGGCGGAATCGATGAGCCGCCTGAAGGACACCAGCCGCGCCTGCATCGCGCTCGCCGAGTTCACCGACACCTATCCGCAGGAGGCCGCAGGCCGGCTGAAGTCGCAGTACGA
>CAZFPW010000065.1:0-4143 GCA_964520765.1 uncultured Novosphingobium sp. | reverse complement strand
GAAAGCGCGGCGGAGGCCGCCATGGTCGCGCAGGTCTGCGCAGGGCTGGACGTGCCGCATGTCGTGCTTCCCGTCGCAGTGGATGCGGGCAATATCCAGGCCCAGGCCCGCGAGGCGCGCTATGCGGCGCTGGCCGGCTGGATGAGCGAGCACGGCCTGACGGCGCTCGCCACGGCGCACCAGGCCGACGACCAGGCGGAAACCCTGCTGATGCGCCTCAACCGGGGCAGCGGCGTTGCCGGCCTCGCCGGGGTGCGCGCGCGGACCCATGTGCCGGGCACGCGCCTGGCGCTGCTGCGGCCGCTGCTGGGCTGGCGGCGGGCCGAGCTGGGCGATGTGGTCCGGGCGGCGGGCCTGGCCGCCGCCGCCGATCCCAGCAATGCCGATACCCGCTTCGACCGGGTGCGGATGCGCCAGGCCCTGGCCGCTGCCGCTTGGCTGGACGTGCCCGCCCTGGCGCAGAGCGCCGGCCACCTTGCCGATGCCGACACCGCGCTCGATTGGGCCGCCCAGCGCGAATGGGCCGAGCAGGTCGAGCGCGCGGGGATGGGCCTGGTCTATCGCCCGCGAGCGCCCCGCGCGGTCGCCCTGCGCGTGGTCGCGCGGATCGTGGGCGAACTGGCCGGGGAGGAGGCGCGGGGCAGCGCCATCGCGCGCCTGTTCGACAGCCTGGTCGCCCGCCAGCCGGCCTCGATCGGCAATCTCGTCGCGCGCCCGATGCCCGAAGGGTGGAGCTTCACCCGCGCCCCGCAGCGGCGCCAAGGCCCCAAAGCCTAGGAAACGAGCGGGTCGCCCATCCCGATCCGCTTGCCGCGGGTGATATAGACCTTGTCGCCCAGCACCGTTTCACCGAACAGCTTCTGTGCGAACTCCATCGGCACTCCGATGCAACCGTGGCTGGCATAGCCGTTCTCGACCTTGGTCGCGTGGATCGAGATCCCGTCGTTGGTCAGGCGCTGCATATAGGGCATCGGCGCGTCGTAGATGTTGGAGACGTGATCCTTCCGCTTCTGCGTGATCGGGAACACGCCGGTCGGGGTAGGCTTTTCCTGGGTGCCGAGCAGCACCGCGGTCGCGCCGATCTCGTAACCGCCGCGGAATACCGACAGGACCCGCGCTTCGAGGTCCACCGTGATGACCAGCGGCCCCGGCGCGACGCCGGCTTCATCCCAGTGCCATTCGCCGTAGCGGATCGGGCCTTCGATCGGCAGGATGCGCTTGATCACGAACCGCTCGTCGACCGGCGGCTTGGCCGGCTCGGGGGCCGGCTCGGGGGCCGGCTCGGGGGCGGCGGCGACCGGCTGCGGTTCGGCCGCGACGGCGGCAATCGCCTTGGCCGGGGCGCTTTCGGGCTCGCCGCTCAGCACCAGTGCCGCGCCGGCCCCGGCGAACCCCACCAGAGCGGCTCCGATTGCGCCTAACGTGCCCTTCTTCATCGCTTCGCCTCGCTTGCCAAATCGCGGGCATATTCGCGCAATTCGGCCCGCGCTTCCAGAGGCAAGGCCGTCGCGTCCCGCTACGGGACCGCTCCCGCGCGAAAGGTTAAGGGCGCGGCGCGCTCACGCGCGGGACGGGGGCCAACTCCTCGAACAGCCGGGCATAATGCGCGATCATGTCGCGGATGGCGAAGCGCTTGACGCGTTCGAGGCCGCCCGCAGCCAGGCGTCGGCGCTCCTCCGGTTCGGCGATCAGCCGCGCCATGGCCGCGGCGAGCGCGTCGGGGTCCTCGGGCCTCACCAGGGCGCCGCTGTCCCCCGGCACCACGATGTCGCGCGGGCCGAAGGCGCAGTCGCTGAGCAGGACCGGCGTGCCGCAGGCCATCGCCTCCGCCGCGACGGTCGGGAAGCCTTCCCACCGCGAAGGCAGGACGAACAGGTCGGCCCCCGCCATCCAGGCGTAGGGATTGGCGACGAAACCGATGAACCGCACATGCTCGCCCACGCCGAGTTGGGCGGCGAGCCGGTGAAGCTCGGGAAGCTTGCTGCCCTTGCCCAGGATCACCAGGGCATGGCTCTTCCAGATGCCGCTGCGGGCATAGGCCTGGAGCAGGACATCGTGGGCCTTCTGATGCTCCAGCCGGCCGGCGGTGAGGATATAGGGTCGGGCCGGCGCGGCAGGCAGAGACATGCGCGCCGCGGCCTCGATCGCGGCGAGGTCGATCGGATTGTTGATCATCCGCACCCTTGCGGGATCGAGCCCCAGATCGCTGACAAGGCCCCCGGCCATGTCGGTCGAATTGGCGAGCACCACGTCGGCCCGGCGGTAGGCCCGGCGGGTCAGCCCGAGCGAGACCTGCTCGACCAGCGCATTGGGCGCTTCCTCGCCCACCACGGCGCGGACATTGTTGCCTTCCCGCGCGATCCACCGCGGCCGCCGCGGGCCGAGGTTCATCAGCGCCAGCCAGGTCAGCAGGTTCGTGCCCTTGAGGAAGCTGAGGACCACGTCGGGCTGGAACTGGGCCACCATCCGCCGATAGGCGAGCGGCGCCCGCTGGACCGCCCCGATCAGCTTGGCCGGCGTATATTGCGCGCGATTGGGGCCGTCATAGTTGAAATGCCGCTCCCCTTCCGCCGCCACGAGCACGCGAGCGGCGTCGATCTGGTCGAGATAGGGACCGGCGGCGCGCAGCAGACCGGTCCGCACGTCGAAGCGGCGGCGATCGAGCTGGTTATGGAGCTGGACGGCGACCCGCTCGGCCCCGCCGCCATGCAAGGAGGTCAGCAGCATGAGCACGCGCACGGGACGGCCGAGCAGTTGCGCTGGCGAAGTGTTTCGGTGCATCGCTTGACCTCCACTGCCAGCGCCGGCTGATTGCCATCGCCACCCCACCGTGGCAAGCCGCTACGCGCCGGGAAGTTTCCCGCGCAGGAGGGCCGGCTTGCCGCATTTCGAGCTGCACATCGGATCGGCCGCGTTCTGGGAACGCGCCGCGGGAGACATCGCCGCCGCCCGCCGCCGCGTGCTGATCCAGGCGATGACTTTCGAGGGAGACCGGGCCGGCTCGACGGTGGCAGCCGCCATAGCCGCCAGCGCCGCCGCCGACCGCCGGGTGCTCGTCGACGACTATTCGCGCCACGTCATCAACGACCGCTTCCTCAAGCTATCGCGCAACCCCGCCCTCCACGCAGAAGCCGTCGCGACCTGGGAGATGTTCGCCGCGCTGGGCGCCGCCGGGGTCGGCGTGCGGGTGACCAATCCAATGCACGGCAACTGGCTGCGCTATCCCTTGCGCAATCACAAGAAGCTGCTGGTCCTCGACGACACGGTCTGGCTCGGCGGGATCAACTTCTCCGATCACAACTTCGCCTGGCACGACATGATGCTGCGCATCACCGACCCGGCCGTGGCGAACTGGCTGGCCGAGACCTTCGCCGCCGACTGGTCCGGCCGGCCGCAAGCCAGGCAAGACGATTTCGGCCCCGGCCTGGACCTCCTCAATCTCGACGGCCTGACGAATCCCGCCCGCTTCGAGCCCCTCCTCGCCCTGTTCGCCGGCGCCCGGCAGCGGATCGAGGTGATCAGCGCCTATCCGACCTTCCCCTTCGTCGAAGCGATCGCCGCCGCCGCGGCCCGGGGCATCCCGGCGACGATCTACACCCCCCGCCCCAACAACAAGCCGATCGTGCGCGACTATCTGCTTGCCCAGGCCGCCCGTAGCGGCCTTGCCGTGCGCCTCCTGCCCGAGATGACCCACGTCAAGGCCGCGCTGATCGACGGGGAAACATTCGTCGCGGGATCGAGCAACTTCGACTTCGTCAGCTATCGCACCAGCGCCGACTACGTGGCGGTTATCCGCGACCCCACCGTGATCGAACAGGCCGAAACCCACCTGTTCGCCCCCGCTCGACAAGCGGCAACCCCACCCGCCACCACCGATATCCCAGGCTGGCGCGGAATGACCGCCCGCCTGGCCCTGCAAACGGCCGACGCGCTCATCGCCCGACTGAGCCATCGCGCCCACATCACCGAATGGTCCGCACCATCGACACGCACACGCCTTGCGGAACCCGCCTCACCCCGCTAGGGCGCCCTTCGCCGACAGGTATGCGGAGCGGTGGCCGAGTGGTCGAAGGCGCTCGCCTGGAAAGTGAGTATACGTCAAAAGCGTATCGAGGGTTCGAATCCCTCCCGCTCCGCCACACA
>CAZFPW010000064.1:8926-11741 GCA_964520765.1 uncultured Novosphingobium sp. | reverse complement strand
TCTTGGCGACCGGGCCCTGGACCGATTCCAGGACCTGCTGGAGCGGCTGCTCCCAAGGCATGCCCGAGCCCGAAGCCCAGGCGCGGGTGGTCCAGGCAAGGCCCAGCGCAAGCGCGGGGGTGACAAGGGCAATCGGAAAATGCCGGGACATCCGGGCAAAGGTCATGGTCTGTCTCCTCAAGAGTGTGGATTGGTGGGGTGGTCGAACGGGCCCGGGGAAGGATCGGGCGTGAGGTCATGCAAGTCGTAGGCGCCGCCGGGATCGAGCCCGTCGACGCCGAGGATCGTCTCGACCCGGCGGCCACGGCCGCGCCCGGCGATGAAGACGACCCGGTCGATAGCCTCGGCGATCAGCCGCCGCGGTACGGTGACGACGCTTTCCTGGACGAGTTGCTCGAGCCGGTAGAGCGCGGCGATGGCGCTGTTGGCATGGACCGTGGCGATCCCGCCGGGATGGCCGGTGTTCCAGGCCTTGAGCATGTCGAGCGCCTCGGCGCTGCGCACTTCGCCGACGACGATGCGATCGGGGCGCAGGCGCAGGGTCGAGCGGACGAGATCGGCCATGGTGACCTGGCCGGCCAGACCTGCGCCGACCGAGCGCGTGCGCAGCGCGACCACATCGGGCGCGGCGCATTGCAGCTCGCGGGTGTCCTCGATCAGGATCACGCGTTCATCGAGGCTCGCCATCTCGGCAAGCAGAGCGTTGGCGAGCGTGGTCTTGCCCGAGCTGGTTCCGCCGGCAACGAGGATGTTGGCGCGGGTCCCAACCGCGCGCGCCAGCTCTGCCGCGATTTTTTCCGGCATGATGCCGTCGCTGACATAGTCGGCGAGCCGGTAGATCCGGGCCGCCGGCTTGCGGATCGAGAAGCAGGGAGCCAGGCTGACCGGCGGCAGCACGCCTTCGAAACGCTCGCCCGCCCCTTCCCCATGCGGCGGCAGCTCGGCCGAGACGATCGGCGCGCCGGCATGGGCTTCGGTGCGGGCATGGCTCGCTACCAGGCGGATGATCCGCTCGACCTGCGCCGGCTCGTATAGGGTGCCGCTATCGCTGCGGCCCTCGCCCAGGCGATCGAGCCAGAGGCGGCCGTCGGGATTGATCATGATCTCGATGACCAGCGGATCGGCGAGCGCCGCGGCGATGGTCGGGCCCATCGCGGTCCTCAGCATCGCTCGGCGGCGTTCCGCGGATAGCATCTCGCTCATGGCTGCTGCTCCGCGTTCCAGGCCGCATTCCCGGCCGGGCTGCTCGGCGGGGCGAAGGTGCGCTGGCCTGCCGCCAGCGCCTCGCCGACACGGCCGACGAAGGCATTGAAGCGATCGCGGCCGATGGCCCGGGCGGCATCGTCGCTCTCGGCGAGCGGCGCCTGGACCATCAGCTCGTAGCGAATGAAGAGGGCGAGGCTTTCGAGGAGGACATGGCCGTCGCGCTCGATCCGGCCCAGCGCCAGCGACATCCGGTCGAGCCTGGCCGAGAACCGGTGCTCCATGTCGCTTGCCGCCTGCCGATTGAGCCAGGCCGTCAGCGCGTCGGTGAGGATGCCCGATTTCGATGCGCCGGGCCGGGCGGCCAGCGCCTCGAGCCGGTGGCTGAGGTCTTCCGGCAGGAAGAGCTGGTAGCGCACGCGCCTGGGTTTGATCGCGGCCATGTCAGAAGCTCGGCAGCGCGTCATGATCCGGGCCGTCGCCCTGGTTCATGGCATGGGCGCGCACCAGGACATTGGACCCGCGGGTCTGGTCGAGCGCGCGCTTGTCGGAGACGGGATCGGCATCGTCCTGGTCGAGGCCCAGGAGGTCGAGCTGACGGGGCGGCTCGGGCCGCTTTGCCGTTTCCTCGGCGAGGCCAGGATGACGCTGCTGCTGGAGGCCGCCATCCTCCGCATGGCCGGCGGCATCGTCGGCGCGCGCGAGGCGAGTGTCGGGAAGCCGCGCCAGGCTGCCCCATTCGTTGGAGCGCGGCTTGGGCGCGTCGCGATAGCGGCCCGGTGCCAGGGCCGGCGCCGGCAGCGCGCGGGCCGTGAAGTTGGTATCCTCGTAGTAGCGCAGCTTCTTGGCGCGGATCGGCGCCAGCCCTGAGACCATCACCAGCTCGTCGGCGGGCGGCAGTTGCATGACCTCGCCCTGGGTCAGCAGCGGCCGGGCGGTCTCCTGGCGGCTGACCATGACATGGGCGAGCCAGGGCGCGAGCCGATGCCCGGCATAGTTGCGCATCGCCCGCTGCTCGGTCGCCTGGCCCAGCGCGTCGGAAATCCGCCGCGCGGTGCGTTCGTCGTTGGTCGCAAAGGCGATGCGGACATGGCAGTTGTCGAGGATCGCGTTGTTCTCGCCGTAGGCCTTCTCGATCTGGTTGAGGCTCTGGGCGATGAGGAAGGCCCGCACGCCGTAGCCCGCCATGAATGCGAGGCTGGTCTCGAAGAAGTCGAGGCGGCCCAGCGCGGGAAACTCGTCGAGCATCATCAGCAGCTGATGGCGGCGGGTCTTGGTCCCCGGTCCGCTGACATCGCCTTCCAGCTTCTCGGTCAGCCGGCGGCCGATCTGGTTGAGGATCAGGCGGATCAGCGGCTTGGTGCGGCTGATGTCCGAAGGCGGCACCCGGAGGTACAAGGACACCGGATGCTTCGCCGCGATCAAGTCTGCGATCCGCCAGTCGCAGCGCGACGTGACCTCGGCGACCGTCGGCTTCTGCTCCCCCTCTTCCGCGCCGTCCCTGCCGCGGAGCAGGAGGAAGATGCCGCCGGAGCCGGCGAAGCCGAGAGGCGCGCCGAGCTGCGGGAACATGCCGAACCAGGCGCGCTTGCCGGGCGGCGCGTTCTCCGTG
>CAZFPW010000064.1:0-8916 GCA_964520765.1 uncultured Novosphingobium sp. | reverse complement strand
CCGATGGGGGAATGACGAGATAGAGCGAGACCGGGCGCTCGCCCTCGACCAGATCGGCGATCCGCCAGTCACAGCGCGCGGTGACCTCGGCGACCGTGGGATCGCGGTAGAGCCCGAGGAACGACATCGCGGTCGAGAGCACGCCCGAGCGTTCGTTCTCGCTCTTGTTGAGTACCTCGCGCGCCGCGGAAGCCACGACGGGGTGGACCTGCGGCGCATCCACCGTGCCCAGGTGGTTGGTGGTCATCATCCGCTTCAGGGTCGCGGTGAAGGCGCGCTGGGGATCGGAGAGGAAGGTCGCGACCCTGGCCAGGGTCTTCTCCTCCTCGGCGTAGAGTACGTGGAGGATCGCGCCGACCAGCAGCGAGTGGCTGGTCTTCTCCCAGTGGTTGCGCCGTTCGAGCGCGCCTTCGGGATCGACCAGGATGTCGGCGATGTTCTGGACATCGCGGACCTCATGGGTGCCGCGGCGCACCTCGAGCAGCGGGTTGTATTTAGCGGAATGCGTGTCAGTGGGATTGAACAGCAGGGCATGGCTGAACTTGGCGCGCCAGCCGGCGGTCAGCTGCCAGTTCTCGCCCTTGATGTCGTGGATGACCGCAGAGCCCGTCCAGCTCAGCAGGGTTGGCACCACGAGGCCCACGCCCTTGCCCGAGCGGGTCGGGGCAAAGGCCATGACATGCTCGGGACCATCGTGGCGCAGGTAGCGGCCGTGGAAGCTGCCGAGGAACACGCCGGCATCGCGGGTGAGCCCGGCGCGCTCGACCTCGCGCGCGGTCGCCCAGCGGGCCGAGCCGTAGGTCGTGACATGGCGGGCTTGCCGGGCGCGCCACAGCGAGCCGAACACCGCCGCCGCGCAGCCGAGGAACCCGCGGGTCCCGGCGATGAAGCCCGCGCGGTCGAAGACTTCCGGCGCATAGGCGTCGAAGTGATACCACCACGGGAAGATCGCCCAGGGCCGGTAGACCGGGAGATTGCCAGCCACGAACCACGGCGCGCCCAGCTCCGGCTGATAGGCCAGCCGCCAGGCAGCCCACTGGGTCGCGAACCAGATGCCGGCGATGACGATGGCGAAGACGACCAGGATCTGGCCGATCAGCAGCTTGGTGGGGGTCACGTGGGGTTGCTCCGGGAAGGACAGCTCGTCCTGACCCGGAGGAAAATCGCACCATGAGAGAGACTTGCGTTAGGGTCTTACCGCCGACACGAAGCGCCTTTTTGCCGACATGGGCTCAGGGGTCGTGGGAACATTGACTCTATGTTCTCAATTTGTTCTCATGTGCCCATGTCCCGACTCGATGACGATATGCTTGCGCTCCATCTCGAAGTGGCGCTCGCCACCGCCAGCCCTGCCCTGATCGATGGTCTGGCGAATAGCGACAGGCGCCGGCGGCACATGGCGATCGGAGAGATCGCGCGGCAGTTGGTCGAGCGGCTGCGGGGCTTCGACATCGGCGGCGAGAAAGGGCGACTGGCCGGTCAATCGTCGCTCTTCCCGGAGGACTTGGGGCCGATCGGCTGATCGAACCTTGTCACGCTTGAAGATCAAGACCATCATCTGTATATACAGATGCATTACAACTTTGCAGGGTTAGTACGATGGCGATTCAAGCGGTGCGCAAGGAAACTCCTGTTTCCATGCGCTTTCGAGATGACGATCTCGCCGTGATCGACCGCGGCGCAGCGCTGCTCGGTCTTTCCCGCACGGAGTTCGTGCGCCGCGCCGCCTTGCATGACGCCCAGCTCGCCATGCTCAACGAGACCGTGGTGCGCGTCTCGAGCGAGACCTATGCCGACTTCCTCGCGGCCATCGACGGCCCGGTGCAGCCGCTGCCCAAGAAGGCGCTCGAGCGCCTCGCCCGAAATCCGTCCGCGGCCTGAACCGTGACGCTCTCGGCCGTCGAGCCGCTATCCGACCTGCATGACCTCACAGGCTTCGAATGCGGCAAGTCCGCGCTCGATGACTGGCTGAAGACATTTGCGCGCTCCAACCAGCGCCAGGATTTTACGCGGGTCATGGTGATCCATGAGGATGGGAAGGTCGTCGGCTACTATGGCCTTGCGCCCAGCGCCATCGATCCAGGCGCGGCACCGCGCCGCGTCCGCACCGGCCGGCCGCCCGATCCCATCCCTTGCCTATTGATCGGACAATTAGCGGTCGATCACCGCCATCAAAGGCGCGGAATAGGTTCGATGCTGGTCGCCGATGCGTTCCGACGCTGCGTCGCGGGCGCTGAGATCATTGGCGGCCGCGCCATCGTCGTGCGCGCGATCGATGTCGAGGCCGAGGCTTACTGGCAAAGCTGGGGGTTCATTGCGGCGCGCGACAATCCTGCCATCCTTATGCGATCGGTCGCGGACATCCGCGCGGCATTGCTCCAATGAAATGACGAAGGATCGGCTTTGAACGATGGTGCGGCAGCAGAAGCTCAAGGTATTTCGGACACCTATCGGCTTTCATGACGCCTATGTCGCCGCGCCGAGCCAGAAAGCCGCGCTCGAAGCCTGGGGCAGCGACACTAACCTGTTCGCCTCGGGCGCTGCGGAGCGCGTCGATGATCCCGAGTTGATCCGCGAGCCGCTCGCCAATCCCGGCAAGGTCATCCGACGCACGCGCGGAACGATCGCCGAGCATATGGCCGCCCTGAAGGAAGACCCACGTCCTGCCAAGAAAACCCGGCCCGCGGCGCGCAGCGAACCAGAAGACGCAACCGCGCCCCGCAGGCGCAAGGCGAAGCCGGCACCACCACCCAAACCGAAGCCACCGCCAAAGCCGAAGCCTCGCCCTGACCGGAGCGCGCTCGATCGGGCGGAAGCCAAATGGGCGGAGATCGAGCAGCGCCACGGCGAGGAGCGCGCGAGCATAAAGCGCCGGCAGGCGGAACTCGACCGCAAGCTCCACAAGCTCGAAGCTGCACAAAAGCGGGAACGGCAAGCCTCGGAACGCCGCCTCGAAGCCGCCCGCACGAAATATGAGCGCGCGATGGCCGCATGGCGCGCCGATTAAGAGCCGCGCTTCATCGAGCGGTCGACTTTCGCGCAGACTGCTGTTCACCGGCGCATCGATCTCGATCCGATCCGCTGACTACCGCGGCGCAAGACCTGCGGCTTTACTGCGGCCAGGAAAGTTGATTGTGGGGAAGACGCCCGCCTGGATCGTAGACAACTACTTGATGCGGCAGATCCGGTCCCCATCGCCATAAGACGAGATTCTGATTGGTCCGGGTTGCGCCCGGCACGAAGCTGGGCACGAGGATACCACTGTAGCCATCCGCCTTGAGCCGATCGACAACGAGCCAGGAGGGCGCATCGCGGCGTGCGTACTGCCACGAAAGCCAGCCGCACGCGAGGTCGTCCCAAGAGAGGTCGTGACTGCCCCGCCCTGCCTCATCACGCAGATCGGCGATATCCTCGCAGTCGACATCATACTCACACATGGTCAGCGGTTGCAGCCGGTGACTAAAGCCCTGCGTGCATTCTCCGACGGCGGTCATGATATCGAGAGATAGATAAAGCGTCGGCTCGCCCTTGCGGTTGAACCGGCCACCCGTGATCGCGGCGCCCTCGCCGGACAAGGGCGTGAACGACCAGGCCGGATCATGGCCGCGGTAACAGCGTCCGGTGAATCTCAAGCAAAGCCGCCGAGCGCCAGATGATCGAGATAGTCTCGCACGGCCCCGGCTTTTCCGGACTTCACGAGCGCCTCCGGCGTACGACCGTCAAGCGCAGGGATCGGCTGAGAACGATACCAGGCCATTGCCTGTGCCTCACCGCCCGCCCAATCGCGGACGCGGCTAATGATCTCCAGCACTTCGGTCATACGGGATTGCGTACGAGGGGCTATTCGACGATCAGCCTTCGAGACCGTGGCGACACCGAGACCCGCGGTTTCCGCAAGCTGCCCCTTGCTCATGCGAAACGCATCGGCAACCCGCTCGACATCGACAATGCCCCGCTTGTCCATGAAGCGGGCGACAAAGCTGGAACGGTCAATCGCCCCAGCCTGGTCAAACTTTGGTTGCGCCCGCGCCATGTCTCAAACTCCGTCTTGTTTATGGACAAAACATGGGACGTGTTACCTATTTTACAAGCTCAGCACAAGCCAGTGAGCTCAGGACACACGCCAGCCTGTTTTTCTCCTACTCCCGGGGCCGATCGACGCGCTCGTCGCGACATTCTGCGACAACTGATCCACTGGCGCGGCCCCATGCTCACGCTATCGATGGGCAGGTAACGAAGCGCATCGAAATGGGAGGAACGACGTTGGCACGTATCGCAATGGGTTTGGCGGTTCTAACGTTTGGCAGCGTCATGCAAGCTTGGCCCGCGGCGGGTGCTAGCAGGCCGCAAACGGAGGTCCCCCAGTCGGCCGCAACCGCCGTTTGCAAGGCTGAGCCGCCTTCAGACATGACAGCGCGAGCCGGCATCGAACCGAAGCTGATCATCGACGAGCACTGCGCCGACCCCTATTTCAATGCCAGCAACTTCGTGATCACCAGTACGACGCAGCAGACCTACACCGGTGTCGGTGGCCCTATCCCTTATACCGAGATCAAGGGTTATTTTCGGGCCCGCGATGTCACGGCCGATCCCCTACCAGCGGGGGTCCTGGACAGCCCGACCCTGCGGCAGCAGGACTACATTTTCCGCATCCCGGACAAACGGTTCTTCCGCAACCGTTCGATGCAGATCCAGCATCCGATCATCGCCAATAGCATCGTCGACGATCGGCTAGCCTTTACCAATGGGGCCATGTCGGTGAACCATGTCAACGCTGGGCCGACCAACACCTCGGGGCATTGGCGCCACAGCGCGGCCGCGACCAAGATCGCGGACGACATCGTCCGTAAGATGTACGGCACAACCGGCCGGATTTACAGCTATTACTGGGGCTGCAGCGGTGGCGGGCAGATGGCCCAGGCCGCGGCCGAAGGCCAGAGCGGGGTCTGGGCCGGAGTCATCATCGTGTGTCCGGCTACGCGCGGGAACCCGGCCCACGCGTTTCAGTGGCTTGGACATTTCGCGCTGGCCGTTCCCGAGAATAAGCGTTCGCACTTGATGGCGCTCCTAGCGGTCGGCAAGGGCGTTGATGCCTCGGACGGCCTGTCCGAGGCGGAGAAGGTGCTGCTTTATGATGGGCTGAACGAGGAGGAGAAGTCTGTCCTTAACGAACTGCTCGCCGCGGGCTATCCGTTGAACGAACTGAACCCGATGTTCGGGCTGCAGCCAATCACCGGCACAGACGAGATTTTCCACCTCGACCCGTCCTACGAGGACGATTTCTGGTCGAAGCCAGGCTATGCAGGCAGCAACCCGCCGTCCTATCTCACCGCCGCGAAAATGGACGGCTTTGCCACTATCAATGCAGTCAATCGCGACGCAACCGGGGGCATTACGTCAGTACAGCTCGACCCCGCAACAATCCCACCCATTCCAGCCTCCTCCGCCTCGCCCATCGGCACGACCGGCGAGCGGTTCTATGTCTATGCTGCCGACAGCCAAACGCGGGTGGTCGATGCCAGCCGTCGCTCCGAAGCCTATGGAGCGCTGTCAGGTACGATCGATCGCCAGACGGGCCTGCTGAAACTATCGGGAAACAACAGCCCCGTCCTGCTGGGCGCCTTGGTCAAGGGCGGAAAAATCCGGGTCAACAACCGCTTCCTGCTTGCTGCATACTTCTACCCGCGTCACACGATTGTGCCCGGCTATTACCAATACGACCAGTATCGCAATGCCGACGGAACACCCAAGTATCCGCAGCGCCCTTACAGCGTGGCCGACCTTACAACGATGAAGCAAGGGGCCGGGGTACTTTCGCTAGGCGAAATCAAGACGAAGGTGATGCTCTTCCAGAATCTGTCCGATTTCATGGCCTTCCCCTCATGGGTCGCAGGCTATGCGAACGCCATCGAGCAGAAGCTGGGCAAGGCGAAGGCCGACCAGATGCTGAGAGTCTATTACCAGGAGCGTGGTGGCCACACCAATGGCGGCATCGTCGGCGGGGTGTTCAACCAGGCGCTAATCGACATGATGGCCTGGACAGAGAAAGGCGTCGCGCCGAAGCCTTCCTCCCGGTGGACCTTCGAACTTCCATTGACCCAGGTGGTCCTGGCGCCCAACGCGGCCACGCGCCAAGGGCTTCAGCCGGTGGTCGAGGTCACAGTGAACGGCAAAGATCACGCGAGGGTCGGCGTTGACCAGCCGGTTAAGCTTGTCGCAAGCTTGGAGATGCCGCCAGCGACCGGCCAGATCGTCCAGTACAATTGGACCTACGGCACAGCGACCGACGCGACGGTCCTGCCCAAGCCGATGCAGCGGGTCGACGTCACACGCACGGTCAGCTTCACAGCGCCGGGCGATTACATCATCCGGCTGACCGCGAACGGTCAGCGTGACGGCTTGGCCGATCCGGCCGACCGCACGTTGGCCCGGAACTTCAAGGAAGTCCGCGTGGTCGTCGAGGCCCCGCCGCAACCACTCGGCCCCAACGGTGCGCCAAAAGGCCAGGAGGTGGACATTTCAGGAGGCGCCGCCCCTAGCAGTCACTAGGATTGTGTAAGGTCTGATCCGGCGGTTAAGTTCGTCCTTAGTGGATATTGGAATCCAAAGAGTGGGCGCAAGCTGCCCCAGAGCTTGGTAGGTCGCTTCCAGAAACTCTTCGTGTTAGTTGGATTTGGGTGCAATGACACAATGGATGGTCGTTAGCGCATCGTGTCACGCACTCGTGATTTCAGAGGACATCAGTACATTAATGGCAGGATACAAGGAACCTGGTTTCCAGGACCGCGTAGCGGCCGCTGCGGCAGCACGGGCGAAAGCACTAGCACGTTTGAAAGCAAAGCCTCGGATAGATCCGGCAGTGCTGGAAGCACGCGCCGCGGAAGCACGCGAACGCGAGGAGATGCGGGCGCAGCGCGCGGCTGAGCGGGCCGAGGCACGCAAAATCGAGGAAACGGAAAAAGCCGCTGCAATCGTGCCCGAGTTGACGGAGGCCGAGCGCAAGGCGGCGCGCGACGCGCGTTATGCTGCGCGCAAGGCACGCAAGTCATTACGTTAGGATCGGTCACGGCGCCTCTCTCGTCCGAACGCATCTCGATTCCCGGTCACGAACTGATCGACACTTCCGAAGTACCCGGTGGCGTGCATTTGCGCCTGGTGCAGCGCGGTGACGAGTTCACGATCTTGCTCGACCGCACCGAACTCATGAGTACACGGGTCAGTGCCTCGGAAGAGGCGCTGGCGACAATGTCTTGTGAACGGCTCGGTGATCGGACCGCGCCTGAATTGCTGATCGGCGGTTATGGCCTAGGCTACACCTTGCGCGCTGCCTTGGCGGCGCTCGGTGCCGATGCGCATGTGACTCTGGCCGAAATCGTCCCGGAAATCATTAAATGGGCGCGGGGTCCGATGCAGCACCTGACAGCCGGTTGCCTCGACGATCCCAGAGTTCTGCTCGTCAACGACGATGTCTTGATGTTGATCGATGCGGCACGCGCTGGATACGATGCGATCCTGCTCGACGTCGATAACGGGCCTGAAGGCATCACCCGCCTCGACAATGATCACCTTTATACCGTTCGCGGCCTGAGGGCGGCAAGGTTGGCACTGAAACCTAACGGCATCCTTGCTGTCTGGTCGGCGTCGCGTTCCACAAGTTTCGTTCTGCGCCTCAAGGAAGCTGGCTTCCGTGTGGAGGAAGTGACCGTCAGGGAATGCGCCGGCAACCAGGGAGCGCATCACGTTATCTGGTTCGCGCAAAATCCTGGCGGGAGCGATCAAAGGATAGCTGCAGGACGGGAAGCCGATAATCAGGCCAAATGAGCGCGCCACCTGAAGCGAGCCGCGCAGACCGACGGTTTGGAGAATTCGTCGGGCGCATCCTAAGAGGCAAGCTCATGCACAGCGGATGTGAATCGCGGCATAGAACAGGTGAAGGGAGCATTTCTCAACCAAGCCACTCTCACTTTGGGGGCGGCGGCATGGCCACTCCCTTAAGTGAGGGCTTCGACGCATTTTGCTTTGGAGGCGGCGCTTTCTTCGGCTTGCGAATTTCTTTGCTGCTGCGGCGCTGGCCTTTGGCCATGATCTTTCTCCGGTTGCGTGTTTGACAGTTCCAGGGTCGAGGCGGATCACAACGGATTCAGGTCAGTTCTCGCGCCGGCTCGATGCCGCTCGCCACTCCATGCCCAGCTTCCCGCTCGGTGGGGTGGGTCACCTAGAAGCCCGCAGGTGATAGAATGCGAACCTCTTGACCTTGCCCGGAATGATGTGACGCTTGAGCTGATGGCGCATTTCCTCCGCGCCTTCGCTCGTCGTGCAGACGAGATGCGTGCCACCGCAGGGCAGCGTTTCGATGTCGCTGATGCTGACGCCGAGCTTGGTGCAGATTTCCGAGACCCGGGCCTCGGGGAGAGCCGCATTGATCGCCCGGCTCACGCCCCAACACTCGCGCAAGAGCGAACTGTCTGCCCTGCCGCCAAATCGCTTCTGAATGCCTGGATGCGGCGGCCAAACCCCTCCGCCAGGAAGTGGTGAAAAGCGCGGGTATCCGGATCACGCGCGTTGGACGCGTGTATGAGCGAGATTTGATGGCGGGCGTAAAGGCGGTTGAGGTCCATGGTCGGACTCCACAGCGTAAGCGGGAGCGCGATGGTCTCTCAGCCGCGGACGCCTACAGGGAATTCATCCGCGATGATCGGTATATAGGATGATTCTCAAAAATAATAAGTGACATTCGTCCGATAATTTTTCTCAAAAATGACCTGTCAGGCAAATGAAATCCTTTTGGCCGGATTGAACTGGCGAATAAACCATCGCCGATAACCGATCCCACCGAAGCTGAAGCAGCGAAATCCGCCAGAAAGGTGTTGCGTCCGCCAAGCCGGCTTGCACCGCGATGCCGGTGCTCCCACATTG
>CAZFPW010000063.1:0-11867 GCA_964520765.1 uncultured Novosphingobium sp. | reverse complement strand
AACAGGCCGGCCTGTTTGCGCTATGGGGAGTTTTTCAATGAAGAAGGTTTTCAGCGGCGCGGTTGCGTTCGCTCTTATCGTCGGCAGCACGACTGCCTTTGCCGCGGATCGCGGCTCTTCCGGCCGCCAGCAGCAGGTCCGGGGCACCCAGGAGATTCCGGTCTGCTCGCGCAACCTCGGCACGATCGCGATCGTCGAGCCGGAGCGGCAGTGGTGGCGCGAATTCAACCTGGGCAGCCCGGAGGCGATCCTCAAGGTCTTCGTCCAGCGCTCGGGCTGCTTCACCATGGTCAACCGCGGCCGTTCGATGCAGAGCCGCGCGATGGAACGCGCCCTGGCCGACAACGGTGAGTTGCAGTCCGGCTCCAACGTCGGCCGCGCCCAGGTCCGCACCGCCGACTACTTCCTCGAACCCGACATCGTTTCGGCCAACCGCAACTCGGGCGGCGGCGGTGCCGGCGCGGTCCTCGGCGGCCTTGGCGGCATGTTCGGCGGCTTCGGCCGCACCGTCGGCGCGATCGCCGGCGGCATCAACGTCAAGAAGGGTGAGGCCAACGTGACCCTGTCGGTGGTCAATGCCCGCACCACGGAGGAGACCGCGCTGGTCGAAGGCTACGCCCGCAAGTCGGACGTCAGCTTCGGCGCCGGCGGCGGCGTGTTCTCGGGCGGCACCTTCGGCGGCGCGGCCGGCGGCGGCTATCAGGACACCGCGATCGGCCAGATCATCGTACTGGCCTATCTCGACGCCTACACAAAGCTGGTCGGCCAGCTCGGCGGCCTGCCCGACAACGCCTCCCAGGCCGCGCCCCGCGCGCGCTGAGCCCAAAGGCCAAGTCGAATTCGGGAAGGGCGGGCCGCAAGGTCCGCCCTTTCTGGTTGGGTCGGCGGGGAACGGAGAGCGCCGCCGCTCGTTTTCATAGCGACACGCCGAAGACTTCCCCCAGTCCGCCCGGCGCGGTTGAGCGAACCAGCAAGGGCCGGCTATGCGCTGGCCCTTGTTTGTGTGGACTACCTGTGCGGGAAGGTGGAGCGGGTAGCGGGAATCGAACCCGCCTAGCTAGCTTGGAAGGCTAGTGCATTACCACTATGCTATACCCGCGCTCGCGGCGCATATGCGCCAGCGCGCCTGACGGGTCAACCGGGCCGCGCGATGGGCCTCCCGGGGGCCGGCGGGGCGCATATCGCGCCAGGGCGCATCTCCCCTGCGATGTTGCAGCCGCGAAGGGGCTGTTAGCGGAACTTGCACGGCTTCATGGTATTGTCGTGATTCGGTGCCATATTGCATTGCACCGAAATCGAAGGCCAAATTCGAAGGAAGCTTCATGGACGTGAGCCGTCAGCCCAATGCCTTTGCCGCAGCCACCCGCCGGATGCGCAATTCGCTGGACGTGCTGGGGTCGCGGGTCGGACGCCTGTTCGGGCGTAGCGGGCGGGTGCCCGCGGCCGCGGCGACGAGCGAGGGCCTGCTCGATCTGGCCGGCGCGCTGCTTTCGCTGCGCGGCAAGGCTTCCGGTCCATCGCTCGCCTCGACCTTCTTCGATCTCTACGAAGCCTGCGACAAGACGGCGCGGCAGACCTTCCTCAGCCAACTCCACGCCCAGTTCGGCCGGGACCGCGACGGCATCGACCGAGCGATCGCGGCCTGGCAGGCGCAGCGCAGCGAAGCCGCCGCCGCCCTGCTCAACGAAGCGACCGAATCGCCGCTGCACCACCTGATCCGGCAGCTCAACCTGGCGCCCGGCGGCACCCAGCGGCTGATCGCGATGCGCGAGGATCTGCTCGGCGCGGCCAAGACGCCGGGCCTGCAGGAGCTGGACCGCGAATTCGAGGACGTCTTCGAAAGCTGGTTCAACGCCGGCTTCCTCGAACTGCGGCGGATCGGCTGGGATGCGCCGGCCGCGATCCTGGAACGGATCATCAAGTACGAGGCGGTCCATTCGATCAGCGGCTGGGACGACCTGCGCCGCCGGGTCGAGCCGCGCGACCGCCGCTGCTACGGGTTCTTCCACCCGCAGATGGCCGACGATCCGCTGATCTTCGTCGAAGTGGCGCTGACCGATCATCTGCCCAGCGCCATCGGGGAGATCATCAGCGAGGAGCGTGAGACGATCGGCCCGCGCGAGGCGACCTACGCGATCTTCTATTCGATCTCGAACTGCCAGGAAGGGCTGCGCGGCATCCCCTTCGGCAACTTCCTCATCAAGCAGGTCGTCGGCCTGCTGAAGCAGGAGCTGCCGCAGCTGCGCTGCTTCGCGACGCTTTCGCCGGTTCCCGGCTTCGCCAAGTGGCTGGCGCGGGAGCGCGGCGATGCGGAGGCTCCGTCCGCCGCCGAGCTGCGCCGCGAGGCCGCGCGCTATCTGGTCGAGGCGCGGAGCGCCAAGGGCGGGGTCGCCGATCCGGTGGCGCGCTTCCACCTCGGCAACGGAGCCCGGCTCGAGGCGATCCACAGCGATGGCGACCTGTCGGCCAAGGGCCTGCGCCAGAGCCATGGGGTGATGGTGAACTACCTCTACGACCTGGACGAGATCGAGGCGAACCTGCTGGCGCTCTCGGAACTCGACGTGGTCGCCACCTCGGAACAGGTGCGGGAGATCCTGGAGCCGGCGCCCCAGCCGGCCAGCGGCAAGCGCAAGGCGAAAGCGGCCTGAGCCTGGAGACGGGAAGTGCCTGGCTTCAGGCTGGGGCGATGAGGCCAGCGGTCCCGGGGCGAGCCCGGAACGACGCGTCGTTCACAGAGGCGCGGCTCAATGGCCGGGGAAGTCGAGCAGCGAATCGACGGTGAAGCCTTCCGCGCGGAGGCGATCGGCGCCGCCCAGGTCGGGCAGATCGATCACGAACAGCACCTGGTCCAGCCGGCCGCCGGCCGCGCGGACGAGCTGGGCGGCCGCCCGCGCCGTGCCGCCCGTGGCGATGAGGTCGTCGATCAGCACGACGCGCTGACCGTCGGGAATCGCGCCGGGATCGATCTCCAGCGTGTCGGTGCCGTATTCCAGGGCATAGTCCAGCGCCAGCGAAGGCACCGGCAGCTTGCCCGGCTTGCGCACCGGCACGAAGCCGAGGCCCAGCCTGGCGGCGACCGCGGCGCCGAAGATGAAGCCACGCGCCTCGATCCCGGCGATGAGCTGCGCGCCCGCCGCCTCGGCCCGCGCGGCCAGGAGCGCCACGGTGGCGGCCAGGCCGGGTCCGTTGCCGATCAGCGTGGTGATGTCGCGGAACAGGATGCCCTGGTGCGGGAAGTCCGGCACCGAGCGGACCAGCGCCTTCAGTTCGTCGGGAGTCATCGGGTTCGTCATTGCCTGCCCCTCAAAGCAAACGCCCCCCGCATCGGGTGATGCGAGGGGCGCGTGATGTTCCGGTCGAGCCTTAGTGCTTGGTGCCGGCCCAGACGTTCCGGTAGGCCATGTAGCCCAGGATCGTCGCGAAGAGCAGGAAGCCCAGCACCGGCCAGCCCGTCTGCTTGCGCTTTTCCATCTTGGGCTCGGCCGTCCAGATCAGGAACGCCGAGACGTCCTTGGCCATCTGGTCGACGGTCGGCTTTGGGTTGCCGGGGCCGTAGGCGACCTGGCCTTCACTCATCAGCGGCGGGGCCATGGCGAGGTTCAGGTTCGGGAAGTACGGGTTGTAGTGCAGCCCGTCCGGGGTCTTGGCGTCGGGGAAGCGCTTGATCAGGTCCGCCGGCTGGTTCTGGTAGCCGGTCAGCAGCGAGTAGACGTAGGCCCCGCCGTCATGCCGCGCCTTGGTGATCAGCGACAGGTCGGGCGGCGTGCCCTGGCCGGCGAAGTAGACCGGCGCGAAGCGGTCCGACGGCAGGCTGGTCCGCTCGCCGCGGTCGCCGGTCACGGGGTTGTAGGTGGCCTGCTTGGGCGCCTGGGCGGCGATCGCCTTCACTTCGTCGTCGTTGTAGCCCAGCGCCTTGAGGTCGCGGAAGGCGACGAGACGGAGGCCGTGGCAGTTGGCGCAGACTTCCTTGTAGACCTGGAAGCCGCGCTGGAGCTGCTGCTTGTCGAACTTGCCGAACACCCCGTCGCTGGCGAAGTGCACGTCCTTCGGATGCTCGTGGAACGCATGCTCGACGGTCTCGGGCACGTGCTCGGTCGCCGCCGTATAGGCGCCGGTGGCGAAGGACCAGGCCAGGGCCACCGTGAAGAACAGCCCGACGAGGATGGAGAGAATACGGATCATGTCTCTAGTCTTTCCGTCTCGCTAGGGTTCAGGCCTGAGTGCCCGGGGCCGGGCTGCCGAGGGCAGCCGTCTCGTCCTTGCCGAGAACGGCCTCGGTGATCGAGAAGGGCAGCGGATCAGGACGCTCGATCGAGGAAACGATCGGCAGGATGATCAGGAAGTGCGCGAAGTAGTAGAGCGACGCGATCTGGCTGATCATGACGTAGGGCTCTTCCGCCGGGGCGCCGCCGCAGTAGCCGAGCACCAGCACGTCGACGACGAGCACCCAGAAGAACTTCTTGAAGGTCGGGCGGAAGGTGCCCGAACGGACCGGCGACTTGTCGAGCCAGGGCAGGAAGAACCAGACCAGGATCGCCGCGAACATCGCCAGCACGCCCATCAGCTTGGCGGGCATGAAGAAGAAGTCGGCGGTGAAGGCGCGCAGGATCGCGTAGAACGGCCAGAAGTACCATTCGGGCACGATGTGCGCCGGGGTGCTCATCGGGTTGGCCGGAATGTAGTTGTCCGGGTGGCCCAGCGCGTTCGGCGCAAAGAACAGCACCGCGCAGTAGATGAACAGGAAGGCGCCGACGGCCCAGCCGTCCTTGGCGATGTAGTGCGGGTAGAACGGCACGGTGTCGCTCTCGCTCTTCACCTCGACGCCGGTCGGGTTCGACGAGCCCGGGATGTGCAGCGCCCAGATGTGCAGCACGACCGCGCCGACGATGACGAAGGGCAGCAGGAAGTGCAGCGAGAAGAAGCGGTTCAGCGCGGCGTTGTCCGGCGCGAAGCCGCCGAGCAGCCACTGCTGGAGCGGCTCGCCGACCAGCGGGATCGCGGAGAACAGGCCGGTGATGACCTTGGCGCCCCAGAAGCTCATCTGGCCCCACGGCAGCACGTAGCCCATGAAGGCCGTGGCCATCATCAGCAGGAAGATCACGACGCCGAGCAGCCACACCATCTCGCGCGGGGCCTTGTACGAACCGTAGTACATGCCGCGCAGGATGTGGATGTAGATCACCACGAAGAATGCCGAGGCGCCGTTGGCGTGCGCATAGCGCAGCATCCAGCCCCAGTTGACGTCGCGCATGATATGCTCGGTCGAATCGAAGGCGACCAGCGCGTTGGGCGCATAGTGCATCGCCAGGACCACGCCCGTGACGATCTGCAGCCCGAGGCAGACCAGGGCGAGGATGCCGAAGTTCCACCAGTAGTTGAGGTTGCGGGGAACCGGATAGCCGGAACCGACCGAGTTGTAGACGAAGCGCGGCAGCGGCAGGCGCTCATCCACCCACTGCATGAAGGGGTGGCGCGGCTTGTATTCGTTGGCCCAGGGAAAGCTCATGACGTGTCCTCAGCGTATCTCTTGGACTCAACCGATCTTGACGACGGTATCGGAGGTGAAGGCGTATTCCGGAACCTCGAGGTTCGTGGGCGCGGGGCCCTTACGGATGCGGGCGGCGGTATCGTAGTGCGAGCCGTGGCAGGGGCAGAAGTAGCCGCCGAACTCGCCCTTCACCTCACCCTCGCCGGCGCCGAGCGGCACGCAGCCGAGGTGGGTGCAGACGCCCATGGTGATGAGCCAGTTGGTCTTGCCTTCCTTGGTCCGCTCTTCCAGCGTCTGCGGATCGCGCAGGCTGGAGATGTCGACCTTGTCGGCCTCGGCGATCTCGGTGGGGGTCAGGTTGCGGATGAAGACGGGCTGCTTGCGGAACACGCCCTTGATCGCCTGGCCGGGCTTGATCGCGCTGATGTCGATCTCCACCGAGCTTTCGGCAAGAACGTCGGCCGAGGGAGCCATCTGGCTGATCAGCGGGATCAGGACCGAAAGGCCGCCGACGCCCGCCGCGCTGATCGCGGCAATGTTGATGAAATCGCGCCGCCGCACTCCATCCCCGGTCGTGAGTTCCGGAGCGTCCGTGCCCGCTTCGTGTGCCATGATTGACCTTGCCCTGCTTTGATGACCCGCTTCTACGACAGCCGGCCGATTAGTACCCGTATTTAGCCCCGGACCCCCCGTTTCCGCCCTGCTGCCGCAGGATGGACCCGTGGCAGGTGCCGGTTTGGCGCGCTGATAGACGCGAAAGCCCCCCCTGCCAACCGCCTTTTTGACAGAGGTTCGGCCAAGGGATTCGCCGATCTGGAATCGGCCCTCAGGCGAGGCCGATCAACGCGATTTCCCGGCCATAGCTCGCCTCGCCCCGGTGCGTGGCGCGGCGGAAGGAGAAGAATCGCTCGGGCGCGGCATAGGTATCGAGGCCGAGCGGCTCGATCCGGGCGATTCCCTCCGCCGCCAGCCGCGCGGCGACATAGCCTTCGAGGTCGAACTGGCGATGGCCCGGCCGGCCGGGCGCGAAGAACCGGGCGTTGCCGGGCGACTGGTCGAGGAAGCGCGCCACGAAGCCCTCGTCCACCTCGTAGCTGGCCTGGGCGATGCAGGGGCCGATCGCCGCGGCGATCCGTTCCGGCCGCGCGCCGAGGGCGACCATGGCGGCGACGGTGTTGCGGACGACTCCGCCCACCGCGCCCTTCCACCCGGCATGGGCCGCGCCGATCACCCCCGCCTCCCGGTCCGCGAGCAGGACCGGCGCGCAGTCGGCGGTCAGGATGCCGAGCAGCAGGCCCGGCCGGTCGGTGACGAGCGCGTCGGCGTGGGGCCGGCCGGCGTCGTCCCAGGGCTCGCCGACGGTCGCGCAGTCGGGCGAATGGACCTGATAGACCGTGACCAGCCGCGCGCCGGGCAGCACCGCCTCGGCGGCGCGGGCGCGGTTCTCGGCAACCGCGGCGGGATCGTCGTCCGAGCCGAGCCCGACGTTGAGCCCGGCGACCGGACCGGTCGAGACCCCGCCCCGGCGACCGAGGAAACCATGGGCGATTCCCGCCAGCACCTCGGCCCGGATGACCTCGACCGCGCTCATGCCCCGGCCCTGGAAGCGCGGATTTCCGCCGAAATTGACGAAATGCACAGGGTCCAGAGGGAAAGTGTGACCCCCTGGGACCCGGTGGGACCCCGTGTTACCGGGTGGGACCCTGTGTGACCCATGATCGCGCGGCGCCGTTCCATGCGCCGACGATGGCAAAGCGCAGCCCGGTAGGAAAATGGTTTCTGCCCATGGCCTTGCCGGGGATTGCTCCTTTCCCACACCTCTCGTCATTTCCGCGACAGCGAGCATGACGAAGGGAAATGTACAGCGCCCCGCTCAGCCCAGGCTCTTGGTCACCTGCTCATGGGTGTCGCGCGACAGGCCCGGCGCGGCGGCGATCCGTTCCAGCTCGGCCCGCATCAGGGCGGCGCGCCCGGCCTCGATCCGCCGCCAGCGCCCGAGCGGGGCGACGAAGCGCGCGGCGGTCTGCGGGTTCAGGGGATCGAGCGCCAGGATCAGGTCGGCGATGGTCCGATAGCCCTCGCCCGAGGCGGCATGGAAGGCATGGCTGTTGACCGCCAGCGCCATGTAGAGCGCCCGGACCCGGTTGGGATTGGTCAGGGTGAAGTCGGGATGGCCGGCCAGCGCCTCGACATGGGCGAGCGCCTGGGGATGGAGCGAGCCCGCCTGGAGCGAGAACCACTTGTCGATGACCAGCGCGTTGCCGGCGTAGCGCTGGTAGAAATCGTCCAGCGCCTCGGCCCGTTCCGGCGCATCGAGGCCGCACAGGACCATCAGCGCGCCCTGCCGGTCGGTCATGTTGGTGGCCGCGCGGTACTGCGCCAGGGCCCGCCGCGCCGCCGCGCGAGGCTGGCCCGCCGCGAGATAGATCAGCGCCTGGGTCTTGAGCTTGCGCGCGCCGCGCGCCGCCGCGTCGAGGCCATAGGGCACCGCGCTGACGCGGTCGTGCAGGGCAGCCAGCTCATCCCCCAGCATCCGCCCGAGCCAGGCCTTGAGATCCTCGCGCTCGGCATGGATCGCCAGGGGATCGGCGATCAGCAGCTGTTCCGCCAGGTAGCCTTCCGAGGGCAGGATCATCAGCTCCCCGCGCATCAGGTCGTCGAGGTCCGGGTCGGCGATCACCGCCGCCAGCGCCTGGCGAATCGCGTCGCGCCCGGCCTGGCGATCGGCGTCGCAGAGGAAGCCGCCGCTCACCCCCGCGACCAGATGCTGGACGACCAGGCTCTGCATCGCCTCGTAGCGGGCGAAGGGATCGTCGTCGTTGGCCGCCAGGAACAGGAGATCGGCGGCGGCGAGATCGCTGTCGATGGCGACCGGCGCGGAGAAGCCGCGATTGAGCGAGAGCACCGGCCGGGTGGAGAATCCGGCAAAGCTGAAGTCGGCTTGAGCCTGGTCCAGCACCACGAGTTGCTCGCCCGAATGCCGCCCCGTCGTCCGGTCGAACAGCGCGATCCGCAGCGGGATCACCATCGGCTGCTTGACCGGCTGGCCGGGGGTGGGCGGCACGATCTGCTCCAGGTGCAGCGTCGCGGTATCGCCCGCGTGGCTGAGCCGCGCGCGGACCTGCGGGGTGCCGGCCTGGGCGTACCAGTTGCGGAACTGGCCGAGGTCGAGCCCGGCGCCGTCCTCGATCGCCTTGACGAAGTCCTCGCAGGTCGCGGCCTCGCCATCGTGGCGGTCGAAGTAGAGGTCGGTGCCCGCCCGGAACCGCTCCGGCCCGGCCAGGGTCCGCATCATGCGGATCACCTCGGCCCCCTTGTTGTAGATCGTGGCGGTGTAGAAGTTGGAGATCTCCTGATAGGAGTCCGGCCGGATCGGATGGGCCAGCGGCCCCGAATCCTCGGGGAACTGGGCCGAGCGCAGCACCCGCACGTCCTCGATCCGCTTGACCGGCTCGCTGCCCATGTCGGCGCTGAACAGCTGGTCGCGCAAGACGGTGAAGCCCTCCTTCAGCGAGAGCTGGAACCAGTCGCGGCAGGTGATCCGGTTGCCCGACCAGTTGTGGAAGTATTCGTGGCCGATCACCCCCTCGACCGCGTCGTAGTCGGCATCGGTCGCCGTCTCGGCATCGGCCAGGACGTAGCGGGTGTTGAAGACGTTGAGGCCCTTGTTCTCCATCGCTCCCATGTTGAAGTCGGAGACGGCGACCACGTTGAACAGGTCGAGGTCGTATTCGCGGCCGAAGGCCTCCTCGTCCCACTTCATCGAGTTGACGAGCGAGCGCATGGCGTGCTCGGTCCGGCCCTGGTCGCCTTCGCGGACCCAGATGTTGAGCGCCACCTCGCGCCCGCTGCGCGTGGTGAAGCTGCCCGAATTGGCGACGAGATCGCCCGCGACCAGGGCGAAGAGGTAGCAGGGCTTGGGCCAGGGATCGTGCCATTCGGCCCAGTGCCGCCCTTCCCCGCTCTCCCCCTGAGCCACGCAGTTGCCGTTCGACAGCAGGATCGGGAACAGCGCCTTGTCGCCTTCCATCCGCACCCGATAGACCGAGAGCACGTCGGGCCGGTCGGGGAAGAAGGTGATCCGGCGGAAGCCCTCGGCCTCGCACTGGGTGCAGAGCATCCCGTTCGAGGCGTAGAGGCCCATGAGCTGGCTGTTGGCGGAAGGATCGATCAGGGTTTCGACCGAAACCTCGTGCGCGTCGCCCGGCAGGTCGATCAGCAGGTCCGGCCCGTCCATCCGCCAGTCGTTGGCCGCCTGCCCGTCCACCGCGACGGCCCGCGGCGCAATGCCGTCGCCGTTGAGGCGCAGCGTGGAGGTGTCGCCGTTGCGGCGGACCTGGAGGCGCGAGACGACCCGCGTGCCGTCCAGCCCCAGCGCGAAGTCCAGCGCGACCTCGGGCACCAGCCAGGCCGGCGGGCGATAGTCCTCCCGCCGGATGACCTGGGGCGCGGCCGGCGGCGGCGCGGCGTCCGGCATCTCGGTGTTCTCGACGGGGGCGGAGGGTCTGCTGGCGATATCCATGCCCAGCAATCTAGGGCGCGCGCTTCCGATTGCCAGAACCATCGCTATGGAATGGGGCGATGGCACGCATGTTCGTCTTCGGCCTGGGCTACAGCGCCACCTTCATCGCCCGGGCGCTGGCCGCGCGCGGCTGGGAAGTGGTCTCGACCGGGCGCGACGGCACCTTGTCCTTCGACGACGAGGGCACGGTGCGCCTGGCCCTGGCCGACGCCGGCCACGTCCTCTCCTCGGTTCCGCCGGGCGGGGACGGGATCGACCCGGTGCTGGACCGCTACGGCGATGCGCTGGCGGGCAAGTGGCTCGGCTATCTCTCCTCCACCGGGGTCTATGGCGACACCGGCGGCGCCTGGGTGGACGAGAGCGCGCCCACCGGCGGGGGCCGGCGCTCGGCCCGCGCCGAGGCGGATGGCGCATGGCTGGCCCGGGGCGCGCGGGCGTTCCGCCTGCCGGGCATCTACGGTCCGGGCCGCAGCGCGCTCGACCGGGTGCGCGCGGGCAAGGCCCATCGCATCGACCTGCCGGGGCAGGTGTTCAGCCGCGTCCATGTGGCGGACATCGCCTCCGGCGTGGTCGCCGGGCTCGACGCGCCGCCGGGCGCCTACAACCTTTCGGACGATCTCCCCTGCGGCCAGAACGCCGTGATCGAGGAAGCCTGCCGCCTGCTCGGCCAGGCTCCGCCGCCCCTGCTGCCGCTGGAGGAAGCCGGCCTCTCCCCCGCGGCGCGCGCCTTCTATGCCGAGAACCGCCGCGTCGCGAACGGCAAGGCCCGGCGGGTGCTGGGCTGGCGCCCGCGCTATCCGACCTATCGCGAGGGCCTGGCCGCCTGCTTGCGGAACGAGGCGGCAGCCGCCACATCCGACCCGAAGGAGCAGAGATGAGCGAAGTCACCATCACCCGCCACGACCAGGGCGCCTCGGGCGAGTACCGAGCCCATGTCGCCGGCAGCGAGCATATCGGCCGCCTGACCTGGGAGGCCAGCGGGGCCGACCGCGTCGCCACCCATACCCTGGTGCCGCCCGAGATCGGCGGACGCGGCGTCGCGGCCCGGCTGGTCGAGGCGCTGATCGAGGACGCGCGAGCCCAGGGCTTCCGCATCGGCTCGCGATGCTCCTATGTCGACGCCGCCTTCCGCCGCCATCCCGACTGGGCCGACCTCAGGACCTAGGACGAACATCTCGCCTTGACCCCACCCGTTCGTGCTGAGGAGGGACCGAAATCGCAGATTGAGGGCCCGTCTCGAAGCACGGCAGCGCGCGGCCCTTCGAGACGGCGTTTCAGCTTGCAGCTTCAACGCCTCCTCAGGGCGAACGGATCAAGGCAGGACGATCCCGCGCCGATTCACACCGCAAAGGCGGCCGCCTGGCCGTGCCGCCGCCCCTCGGCGTCGAGCAGGTTCCAGACCACCGCGTCGCGGATCGGGAAGCGGGTGCCCCGCGCGGATATGCGGATGCCGGCATAGTCGTCGATGAAGCCGTGGCGCGTCACCCGTTCGAGCAGCGCCTGGCGCTCCTCGCGCAGCGGGGCCTCGGCCGAGAGGCGCGAGGGCATGCCGACGAAGCACTCCAGCGCGGTCTCGAACCGCAGCAGCGCGGCGCGGTTGGCGAAGAAGAACAGGGGATCGGCCTCCGTCCCGTGGGCGACGATGGCCAGGGGCGCGGTCCACAGCGCGTCGGCCGGGACGCCGCCCGATGCCACCAGCGGACGGCCGAGCAGCCGGGCGAAGCTCTCCGCGATCAGGCCGACCCGCGGGTCGGCGCGGAAGGCCTCCGGCACCGCGCGGGGCGGCGCCGGAGCGCGTTCGTTCAAACGTAGTCCTTGGGCTCGACGCTGGCGAGGCCGGGACGCTCGGCGCCCATG
>CAZFPW010000062.1:2558-11939 GCA_964520765.1 uncultured Novosphingobium sp. | reverse complement strand
GCCTCTCCTGGCGGAAAGATCGGCCCGAACGGGGCAAAATGCAATCGTGGGGCGCTCATGCCGCGCCAAGCCCGCTCGGCCACCCCCACATCCGCTCAGCCTGAGCCTGTCGAAGGCCACGCGATGCCCTTTCCGCCAGAGGTCCAGGGAGCTTGGGGCAAGGTTCCCGCGTGGCCTTCGACAAGCTCAGGCTGAGCGGGGGTGGTGCGATTGTCGTTCCGAAGGTGCCCCGTCTCAGCCGCGCCTGTCCGCGAGCAGACGGCGTAGCAGGCCCGGCCGCCGGGGCGCGCCGCCGGCCCCGCTCTTCATCACCCGCGTGCGGAACAGCCGCGCGCCGATCCGCACCGAGATCGCCACCCACAGCACCTGCCAGGCGATCGCGGCGAGGTGGGGCCACAGCGCCCCGTCCATCGCCGCGCGGGCGAGCATGGTGAAGGGGGAGCTGAACGGGATCACCGCGGCGAGCAGCTCGATCGGCTGGCCGGTCTGCGTCGCGGCATAGGTCGCGAAGAGGAAGACGATGAGCTGGAGCATGGTCACCGGGAAGGACAGCGTCTGCACGTCGCGCACCGTCGCCGCCATCGAGCCGATCGCCAGGAAGACCGAGCCGAGCAGGAGATAGGCCAGGGCGAAGTAGATCACCCCCAGCGCGAGGAACACCGGCCAGCCGACCGCCGGCGCGGTCAGGTCGGGCAGGCTCTGCCCGCCGGCCAGGGCGGCGAGGCCGACCGAGGTCCAGACCAGGATCGCGACGAGCGAGACCCCCAGCATGGCGAACAGCTTGCCCAGGAACACCGCGTCCATCGGGATCGCCGCGGCCAGGACCTCGATGATCTTGTTGCCCTTTTCCTCGACCAGGTTGGACAGGACCATGCCGGCCAGGATCATGGTCAGCAGGAACAGCATGGTCTGCGCCGTCTGGGCGGTGGCGGCGCGGCTCTGACGGCTGTCGGCGTTGCTGGAGCCGGTCGGGGCGGCCGTCACCGTGGGATAGGCGGCCGGCGCCCGTTGCAGCGCCGTCGCGGCGATCAGGGAGACGGCGCCCTGCCATTGGGCGATGCGCTCCGGCGGGCCGGTCAGCACCGGGCTGGCCGGCGTGCCGCTAAGGATCGCCGCCGCGCTGCTGCGCGCCAGCTCGGCCGCCATGTCGGCGCTTTCGCCGGGGGCGAGGCGGCGCACCACCGCCATTTCCGGCAGGCCGGGATCGATCCGCTCGGCCAGCCGGTTTCGCGCCGCGACCATCGCCTCGGCATCGGCGGCGGACATGACCACGCCCAGCTCGACCCGGGCGGTGTCCTGCTGGACCTTCTGGCCGATCCCGCCCACGACCAAGAAGATCACCACCGGGAAGAACGGCGCGAGCAGGAAGAACACGAAGCTGCGGCTCAGCAGGATCGCGGTGAAGTCGCGCCGCGCCATGACCAGCGCGGCGGCCAGGGTGGAAAGGCGTCCCGTCCTCATCGGCGCTGCTCCTCCGGGCTGTCTTCCTCCAGCGCGCGGGCGGCGGCCTCGCCGGCGATGGCGACGAAGGCGTCGTGCAGCCCGGCGCGCTCGATCGACAGGGAGAGGATTCCGGCCTCGCCCTCGATCAAGGCGCGCAGCAAGGGCTCGATGCCGCCGTCAGGTAGCGAAAAATGGCGGTATCGTCCCTCTCGGCGGCAGTCGGGCGGCAGGATGGTCGTCCACTGGCCGCCCTCGGCGCGGGTCTCCAGCCGGACCTGGGGCGGAATCCGGTCCCGCGCCACGTCGACCGGACCGGCGAAGGGCACCTTGCCCCCGGCAATGATCGCCACCTCGTCGCACAGTCGCTCGGCATGGGCGATGACGTGGGTGGAGAAGATCACCGTGGTCCCCTTGGCGGCAAGGGCGCGGATCAGGCGCTCCAGCCGGCCCTGGTTGAGCGCGTCGAGGCCCGAGAACGGCTCGTCGAACACGACCAGCCGCGGCTCGTGGACCAGGGTGCCGAGAAGCTGGACCTGCTGGGCCATCCCCTTGGAAAGCTGGCGGATTTGCCGGTCGGCCGCATAGCCCAGGCCGTTCTCCTCCAGCAGGGCCCGGCCCCGCCTGCGCCCCTCGGCCAGCGGCAGCCCGCGCAGCGCGCCGAGGAAGGCGATCGCCTCGAAGGCCTTCATCGTCGGATAGAGCCCGCGCTCCTCCGGCAGGTAGCCGATGGCATGGGCCACCTCGTGCGGCCGCTCGGCCCCCAGCACTCGGCGATAACCCGCATCGGGATCGATGATGCCCAGCAGCATCCGCAGCGTGGTGGTCTTGCCCGCCCCGTTCGGCCCCAGAATCCCGTAGATCGCGCCTTCGGGAACGGAAAGGTCCACCCCGTCGACCGCGGTGAAATCGTCGAAGCGCTTGATCAGGCCCCGCGCCTCGATCGCCAGCGGCGGTTCAGTGGTCATCGCAGCTCCGCTCGCCGGCCATTTGCCGAGGTCCATCCTCATGGGTTAGGCGCATTACCTACAGCCTGTGAACGGGAGCGCCAGAAGGTTTGGTTAACGTGGAGGTCATCGATGCCCTGGCGGCGGATCTGAAGGCGGAGGCCGCGCGCCTCGGCTTCGGGGCCTGCGGCATTGCGCCGGCCGTGGAAGATGCGGCGGTCGCGGCGCGGCTCGACGCGTGGATCGCGGCGGGTCTGCACGGGGAAATGGCCTGGATGGCCGAGCGCGCCCATCATCGCCGCTCACCCCAGGCGCTCTGGCCCGAGGCGCGCAGCGTGATAGCCCTGGGCATGAGCTATGCCCCCGCCGCTGATCCACGCGGCCTGGCCGAGCATCCCGGGCGGGCGCGGATTTCGGTCTATGCGCAAGGGGCGGACTATCACGACACGGTGAAGAAGGCGCTCAAGGCGCTGGCGCGCTGGCTGGTGGAGGAAGCGCGGAAACGCGGGCTGGGCGAGCGCCAGGTCAAGGTCTTCGTCGATACCGCCCCGGTCCCGGAAAAGCCGCTTGCCGCCGCCGCCGGACTCGGCTGGCAGGGCAAGCACACCAATCTCGTCAGCCGCACGCACGGCTCCTGGCTGTTCCTCGGGGCGATCTACAGCGATCTTGCCTTCGCGCGGGACGAGGCGAGCGAGGATAGCTGCGGCTCATGCCGGGCCTGCCACGATGCCTGCCCGACCGAGGCCTTCATCGGACCCTATCAGCTCGACGCACGGCGCTGCGTTTCCTACCTGACGATCGAGCACAAGGGGCCGATCGGGCACGAGTTCCGCGCGGCTTTGGGCAACCGCATCTATGGCTGCGACGATTGCCTGGCGGCCTGCCCGTGGAACAAGTTCGCGAGCGAAGCCCAGGCGATCCGCGCGTTCCTGCCGCGCGCGGAGCTTGCCGCGCCCCGGCTGGCGGAACTGCTCGCGTTGGACGATGCGGGGTTTCGCCGCCTGTTCTCGGGCTCGCCGATCAAGCGGATCGGGCGCGACCGCTTCGTCCGCAATTGCCTCTATGCGGCTGGAAACAGCGGGGATGCCGGCCTCGCGCCCCAAGTGGAGGCGCTGGCCGGGGATCCCGATCCGGTCGTCGCGGAAGCGGCCGAATGGGCGCTTGCCCGGCTCAGGCCGGCAGCAGTTCCTTGAGCGGCACGTTGGCATCGGCAAGCCGGGCGAGATCGGGGCTGACCTTGCCCTCGACCAGCTTGCGGCCCTGGACGTAATCCTTGACCATGTTCACGCAGTCGAGCGCGATCACCCGGCCATGCTTGAGATAGACGACCGAGAAGGCGCGCTGGGCGGGATCGCCGCGCACCACGGTCGCATCGTAGCCCACCGAGAGGCCGGCGGTCTGGAGGCGCAGGTCGTACTGGTTCGACCAGAACCACGGGAAGGCGTGATAGACCTGTGCATCGCCGCAGATCGCCTTGGCGACGCAGGTTGCCTGATCGTTGGCGTTCTGAACCGATTCGACGCGCATCACCGTGCCGTCGGCATAGTCGGCGGCGAAGGCCGCGCAGTCGCCCACCGCGTAGACGTCGGGCAGCGAGGTACGGCAATATTCGTCGATGTCGACGCCGTTGCCGCCGGCCGCCCCGGCGGCGATCAGCGGGCCGACCGCGGGCACGATGCCGATGCCGACGATCACCGCGTCGGCGGGCACCACGCTGCCGTCGCCGAGCCGGACCCCGGTGACGCGGCCCTCACCCTCCAGCGCCTCGACCACCACGCCGGTGCGCAGGTCGACGCCGTGGGCGCGGTGCTCGGCCTCGTAGAAGGAGGACAGTTCCTCGCCCGCGACCCGCGCCAGGACGCGCGGCAGGGCTTCGAGCAGGGTGACCTTGCAGCCGAGCTTGGTCAGCACCGCCGCGGCCTCCAGGCCGATATAGCCGCCGCCGATCACCGCGATGTTCTTCACGCCGCCGTCGATCTCGCCCATCAGCTGGTCGCAGTCGGCGCGGGTGCGCACGGCATGGACCCCGGCAAGATCGCCGCCCGGCACGGGCAGCCGCCGGGGATCGCCGCCGGCGGCCCAGACCAGCGCGCCGTAGTCGAGCGTGTCGCCGTTCGAGAGGGTGACCTGCCTGGCCTTGGGGTCGATCGCGGTGACTTCGGTGCCGAGCATCAGCTCGACGCCCTTCTCCTCCCAGAACGCGGGCGGGCGGATATAGAGCCGGTCGAAGGTCTTCTCGCGGGCGAAGTATTCCTTGGAGAGCGGCGGACGCTCATAGGGCGGCTCGGGCTCGCGCCCGACCATGACCACGCGGCCGGTGAATCCGTTCTGGCGCAGCGCGATCGCGCACTGCGCGCCGCCGTGACCTGCCCCGACGATGACGACGTCTGCTTTGCTCATGGGTGCTCGTTTGGCGAAATTCGGCAGGCCGTCAATGCTTCTGACGGCAATGGCGTTCATTGATCCAGATCACTGGCCGAGCAGGGCCCGTGCCTGGGCGGCGATCCGGGCGAGCATCGCCGGCGTTGCCGCGGGCGCGGCCTGGGCCCGGGCCAGCATGGCGCGGAACCGGCGAATCGCGGCGGAATGGTCCGCCAGCCAGGCTTCGACCAGCTGGGCCGGCTCGGCTTTTCCGGGGGCGTTGCGGCGCAGGAAATCGAGCCGCATCTGCTGGAAATCGCGCGCCAGGCCGGCGACGAGCAGGCGTTCCCACGGGTCGGACGGGCTGAGCCGGTCGGCCGTGGCATGGGCCCAGTCGAGCGCCAGCGCCTCGCCCAGGCGGGTGAAGGCGCGGGTCAGGTGGATCGGGTCCTGCTTCGCCTCGCCGGCGAGGTGGGCGATGCCGCTGACGCCGGAAAGGTCGAAAAGGTGCGCGACCGCGCCGATTTCGGCCTCCGGCGCCCCGGCATCCGCCAGTTCGCGGCGCAGGCGCAGCGACTGGGCCAGCGCCTCGCCGGTCAGCAAGCTGGCGACCTTCGCGCCGACCTTGCGCACCGCTGGTGCCACGGCGGCGACCAATGTGGTGGGTGCGAGCGTCCCGCCGCCGATGCGGAGCAATCCGGCCATATGGCCGCGCAGGGCTTCGGCGGCGCGATGGAACAGGAGCACGCGGGCGACCTCGCTCATCGGAGCGGTTTCGAGATCCTGCCAGATCGCGGCCATGCCGAACAGGCGTTCGGCGGCGACGAAGGCGGCGGTGACCTGGGCGAGGCCCATGCCTTCCTCCTCGGCCAGCTCGAAGGGGTTGATCATGCCGAGGCGGTTGACCAGGCGGTTGGCCAGCAGGGTGGCGATGATCTCCCGCCGGAGCTGGTGGCCTTCGATCTCGGCGCGGAACCTGCGCCGCATCGCGCCGGGGAACGAGGCGATCAGATCGTCGGCCAGGCCGGGATCGTCGGGCAGGGCGCTGTCCTCGATCGCGGCCTGCAGCGCGAGCTTGGCGCTGGAGAGCAGGACGGCCAGCTCGGGCCGGGTCAGGCCGTGCCCGTCCGCCGCGCGGCGGATCAGCGCGGCGCTGTCGGCCAGCCCTTCGGTCTTGCGGTCGAGCTGGCCGGTTTCCTCCAGCGTTTCGATCAGCCGCACCTGCGCGCCCATGGCGCGGGGGCCGCGCGCGTCCGCGATCGATAGGGCGAGGGCCTGGAGCCGGTTGTCCTCCAGCACCAGGTCCGCGACCTCGTCGGTCATCGCGGCGAGCAGCTTGATCCGGGCAGGCTCGGTCAGGCGCCCGGCGCGCTTGGCGGCGGCGAGGGCGATCTTGATGTTGACCTCGTGGTCCGAGCAGTCGACCCCGGCGGAATTGTCGATGAAGTCGGTGTTGAGCTTGCCGCCAGCCCCGTCGTTTCCGGCCAACGAGTATTCGATGCGCCCCGCCTGGGTGCAGCCCAGGTTCGCGCCTTCCCCGATCACCCTGGCCCGCACCGCCGCGCCGTCCACCCGGACCGCGTCGTTGGCGGGATCGCCCACCTGGGCGTGGGTCTCGGTCGAGGCCTTCAGGTAGGTGCCGATCCCGCCGAACCACAGCAGGTCGACCGGCGCGGTCAGGATCGCGGAGATCAGCGTGTCGGGATCGACCGTCGCCGCCTCGATCCCCAGGACCGCGCGGATCTCGGGGCTTAGCGGAATCTCCTTCTGGCTGCGCGGGAAAACCCCGCCGCCGGCCGAGATCAGCTTGGGGTCGTAGTCCGCCCAGCTCGAGCGCGGCAGGGCGAAGAGCCGCGCGCGCTCTTGCCAGCTTTTCGCCGGATCGGGGGCGGGGTCGAGGAACACGTGGCGGTGGTCGAAGGCCGCGACGAGCTGGATCGCCTGGGATCGCAGCATCCCGTTGCCGAAGACGTCGCCCGACATGTCGCCACAGCCGGCGACGCGCACCGGCTCGGCCTGCACGTCGATCCCCAGTTCCAGGAAATGCCGCCGCACCGACAGCCAGGCGCCGCGCGCGGTGATGCCCATCGCCTTGTGGTCGTAGCCCTTGGAACCGCCGCTGGCGAAGGCGTCGTCCAGCCAGAAGTCGAACTCCTCCGCGATGGCGTTGGCGGTGTCGGAAAAGCTGGCCGTGCCCTTGTCGGCGGCGACCACGAAGTAGGGATCGGGTCCGTCGCGCACGACCATCTCCGCTGGATGGACGACCTGGCCCGCCACCAGGTTGTCGGTCAGCGACAGCAGGGCGCGGATGAAGACCTGATAGCTCGCACGGCCCTCGGCCAGCCAGCCGTCGCGGTCGAGCGCCGGGTTGGGCAACTGCTTGGGATAGAACCCGCCCTTGGCGCCGGTCGGCACGATCACCGCGTTCTTGACCCGCTGGGCCTTCATCAGGCCGAGCACCTCGGTGCGATAGTCGTCGCGCCGGTCGGACCAGCGCAGGCCTCCGCGCGCTACCGGGCCAGCGCGCAGGTGAATGCCCTCGACCCGGCGCGAATAGACGAAGATCTCGCGCCACGGCACCGGCCTGGGCAGGCCGGGGATCAGGCTCGAATCGATCTTGAAGGCCAGCGCCTCGCGGCCGGCGGGGGTGAACACGTTGGTGCGCAGGATCGCCTCGATCACGGCGCGGAACCGGCGCAGCATGCGATCGTCGTTGATCGCCGCGACGCCCGCCAGCCCTTGCTGGATGCGGGCCGCGGCGTCGGCTTCGGCCTTGTCGCGGTTCCCGGCGAAGCGCGGATCGTGCCGCGCCATGAACACGTCGAGGATGCCGCGCGTGACGATGGGCGCACGCTCCAGCGCGTCGACCGCCGTGGCGATGGCGAAGTTGAGCCCGGTCTGGCGCAGGTAGCGGAAGCAGGCGCGCAGGCCGTTCGCCTCCCGCGCGCTCAGCCCGGTGGCGACGATCAGGCGGTTGAAGGCGTCGTCCTCGGCCGCTCCGTCGATCACCGCGCCCAGCGCCGCCTCGATCACGGCCGCGCGGTCGAGCACGGCGGAGCCGGGCGGCGGAACCAGGCGGAAATCGTGGATCGCGCCGAGGTCGCCACCGGCCAGCAGGGTCGATACCTCCTCGATCACCTTGAAGCCGAAGTTCTCCAGCGCCGGCACGGCGTCCGACAGGGTCAGCGTGCCGCCGCGCCGGTAGAGCTTGATCCGCACCTCGCCCGCCGCGTCGCCGGCCAGCGCATAGAGCCGGGCCGCGCCTTCGCCGTAGAGGCGCATGATGTCCTGCGCCGCCTCGGCCGGGCCGTAATGGGTGCGGTATCCTTGCGGAAAGGCCTCGGCATAGCGCAGGGCGATGGCCGCGGCGCGGCCCTCCGGCACGAAGGCGCGCAGCTCGGCCTCGACCGCGTCGGGCCAGCCCCGCACCAGCGAGGTGAGCGTGGCGTCGAGCGCGGCCTCGTCCGGGGTCCGCGCGCAGGAGGCGATGTCGAGCGAGAAGCGCAGGAGGGCCAGGCTGTTGCCTTCCACCTCCAGGCTCCAGTCGAATATCGGCGTGCCGGTCGCCTCCTCCAGCATCGCCATGACCTGGTGGCGCACCCCGCTGGAGATCGCGTCGCGCGGCACCCAGACGAAGGCGAAGAGGTGGCGCTGCAAGGCGGAGCAGACCAGCACGACCTTGGGCCGGGGCCGGTCGACCAGGCTCATCATCGCGGTCGCGACCCGTTCCAGCGCGGCCGGCTCGAAGCCGATGAGCAGGTCGTGCGGCAGGCGGGTCATCGCGTGGATCAGCGCCTTGCCGGCGTGGCCCCTGGGATCGAAGCCGCGCTTCTTCATCAGCCCGGCGAGCTGCTGGCGCATGACCGGCACCTGATCGGGCGGCGCGGCCAGCGCCACGCTGGTCCAGATTCCGGCGTGGATCGATAGGGCCGCGATCCGGCCCCGCGCGATCACCGGGACGATGAACAGGTCCAGCGGCACGCGGCGGTGCACGGGGGAAACCGCGTTCGACTTGACGATCAGCGGGCGGTCGTCGGGGTGGCGGGCCAGCCAGTCGAACGCCTCGGCATAGTCGGCGGGGGAGAGCAGCTCCGGCCCGCCGGGGCGGCAGATGCCGAGCGGATCGTGCAGGGTTCCGTCGCGGCGGCGGACGACGTGGCCGAGCTGGGTCAGCATGCCGTCCTTCAGCCATTGCAGCAGCGCGGCGCCTTCCGGGTTGCCCAGCCCGTTCGCATCGGCCGCCATCGCCGCCTGCATGGCGGGCCAGTCGGTCACGGCCGCGCGCACGGCGGCGAGCGCGGTGCGCAGCTCCTCGATCACCGCGCGGCGGGTGCGGGCATCGGCGCGCGGGGTTTCGAGGTAGATCAGCGATTCGGGCGCGCCGCCCTTGCCGATCCCCGTCAGCCGGCCCTTGTCGCGGAGCGCGGGGACGACCGGGTGGACCAGCCGGTCGATGGCGAGGCCGTGCGCGGCGAAGACCCCGGCGATCGAATCGACCAGGAACGGCATGTCGTCGTTGATGAGGGCGAAGCGGGTGAAGCGATGCTCGCCGTCGGAGGCGGTTTCATGCGCCAGGGCGGCTTCGCCCGGCTGGCGCCGCTGCGCCGCCTTGAGCGCGAGGGCGGTCGCGGCC
>CAZFPW010000062.1:0-2458 GCA_964520765.1 uncultured Novosphingobium sp. | reverse complement strand
GCCGCCGGATCGTATGTCGCCCCGGCGACGATGATCTCGTCGGCCTGGGTCCGTTCGATGAAGGCCGCGATTCGCGCGCGCACCGCTTCCGGCGATCCGACCGCGCGGGCCTGGTCCATGTGGGTGAGGGTGGCCAGCAGTTCGGGCGCCAGGCTCTCGCGGTAATGCTCGACCGGCGGCTTCATCCGCCCCGGAGAGCCGGTGCGCAGCGCGACGAAGCTCTGGTCCAGCGTCGAGGCGAGATAGCGCGCCTCCTCGTCGGTATCGGCGCAGATCACGGTCATGGCGGCCATGACGCGGGGCTGGGCCAGCTCTTCCGAGGGCTCGAACCGCTCGCGATAGACCTTGAGCGCGGCGTCGAGCTGGGCCGGCGCGAAGTGCGAGGCGAAGGCATAGGGCAGGCCCAGCATCGCCGCGAGCTGCGCGCCGAACAGGCTGGAGCCCAGCACCCACAGCTCGACGTCCGCGCCGGTTCCCGGCGTCGCCGCGACCGGCAGCGGGGGATAGCCGCGCAGCCGGGCCTGCAATTCCACCACGTCCTGGGGAAACTGGTTCGCCGCCTGCATCAGGTCCTTGCGCAGGGCCTGGGCGATCCGCCCGTCCGCCCCCGGCGCGCGGCCGAGGCCCAGGTCGACGCGGCCGGGGAACAGGGCGTCGAGGGTGCCGAACTGCTCGGCGATGACGAAGGGATTGTGATTGGGCAGCATGATCCCGCCCGCGCCGATGCGGATCGTCCGGGTGGCCTGCCCGATATGGGCGAGGACGACCGAGGTCGCGCCGCCGGCGATGCCTTCCATCCCGTGGTGCTCGGCCACCCAGAAGCGCTGGTAGCCGGCCTGTTCGGCGGCCTGCGCGGCAAGGGCGGCCTCCGCCAGCGCCTCGCCCACGCTGCCGCCTTCGCGCACCGGGACCAGGTCGAGGACGGACAGCGGGATCATGGGGCGGGCGTCGCCGCCGCCGGGGCCGGGACGGCGCTCAGCTGGGCGAGATAGCCCTTGGCAATTCCGGCCGCATCGCTGTCGGGCGCGGCGGCGACCACCGATTCCCAGGACCTGCGCGCCGCCGCGTCGCGGCCGGCGAGGACCGCGATGACCCCGGCCTCCAGGCCGACGGCGGGATCGCGGGGGTCGATCTGCGCCGCGCGCTCGATCTCGGTCTGGGCCTCGACCAGCTTGCCCTGGCGGCGCGACAGCGTGGCCGACAGCAGCCAGGCCTCGGCGTTCTCGGGGCTGGCGGTGCGCGCCTCGGCCAGGGCGGGGGCGGCGTCGCCCTCGCGCTTCAGGGCGACCAGCGCGCGACTGCGATCGACCTGGATGTCGCCGGCGAGCCGCGCATCGGGCGCGGTCGCGGCATCCTTGTGCGCCTGGTCCAGCGCGGCGAGGGCGCGGGCCGGTTCGGCCTGGGCCAGGGCCATGGTCCCGGCCATCGCGCCGAGCTGGGCGCGCAGGCGATAGTCGGACGAAGCCGCCGCATCGCGCCCGGCGAGGAAGGCGGTCTCGGCCTCGTCGAAGTGGTCCAGCGCGGCGTGGGCGCTGCCGAGGCAGAACTGCGCCGGGGCCGTGGCGGAGCCCTTGGCTTGCTGCAGCCAGGCCTCGGCCATGTCGACCGCGCCCGGCGGATCGCTGTGGACCGCGCTCATGCACTCCTCCAGCGGCGTGCGCGCCTGGGGCAGGTCCGGGGCGGGCGCGGCGGCGGCGGGCCGGCGCGGCTGGCGGTCTTCCAGGCCGGTCGGGAGGTTCAGCGGCGGCGCGGCGCCGACCTGGCCGAGCAGGGCGAGGGTGAGGATGAAGGACATGGCGGCTCCGGTTCAGCCCGTGGGCAGGGTCGCGACGGTGCGCAGGAGCAGCGCCACGTCCGCCTCGCGGCTGAGGCGGTGGTCGCCGTCCTTGATGAGCGCGACCTGCACGTCGGCTGAACGCAGCGCCCGGGCCAGCCGCAGCGAAACCTCCCACGGCACGTCGGCATCGGCCTGGCCGTGGAGCAGGCGCACCGGGCAATCGAGCGCGATTTCCCCGTCCAGCAGCAGGTTGGCCTGCCCGTCGGCCCAGAAGCCGGCGTGGGTCGGGGTCGGCTCGGGGCCATAGGGATTGTCCTCGAACAGGGTCTCCCCGCGCGCGAGGAGCGCCTGCTGCTCGGGCGTATAGCCCCATTCGGTGAAGTCCGGCGCGGGGGCGATGCCGATCAGCCCGGCCAGCCGCTCCTTCAGCGCCAGCCCGACCAGCAGCATCAGCCACCCGCCCATCGACGAGCCGACCAGCGCCACCGGCCCGGCGATCCGCGCCGCGATCAGCGCCAGCACCTCGTCCCGCCAGCGCGAGAGCGTGCCGTCCGCAAAGTCGCCCGTGCTTGTCCCGCAGCCCGAATAGTCGAGCAGCAGGCAGGCCCGCCCGTTAGCTTCCGCCCAGTCGAACAGCGCCGTCGCCTTGCCGCCGGCCATGTCGGACTTGTAGCCGGGCAG
>CAZFPW010000061.1:0-11957 GCA_964520765.1 uncultured Novosphingobium sp. | reverse complement strand
TGCAAGCGGACCCGGCTCGAAAACCGCAATATCGCCAATCTGGGAGGCGGAGCGATGAGCATGGTGTTGGTCCCGGTCTGCGCCGACTGACGGAAATGTCAGGCGTCTCCGCTGTTTCGGAGCCTGGCAGCCCGCCTATCCTGCCCCCGTCAGCCTAGCGCTGCCTTCCCGCCTGCCTTTACCTGCGCTTGTTCGTCTGGGCTTCCCAGGCGGCGTACTCACGCTCGTATTGGGCTTGCTGTTCCTCGAACCGGCGCTGCGCCTCGGCAGCGGCCTCGGCCTGGCGCTGATGTTCCGCCACCTGGCTGCGGTGTTCTTCCATCCGGCGGTTGTAGGTGTCGATCTTCTCCTGCTCGGCCTGCCGGGCGGAATCGTCGCGGCGGAGGATCTCCTGGTATTCCGCGCGGACCTTGGCTTCGCTTTCGGCTTCGTTCTGGCGCTGGCCTCCGACGCATTCCTCGGGCGTGCAGGCCGGCGCGCCTTGCGCCTGGGCCGTGCCGACTCCCGCCATCCCGGCTCCGGCGAGCACCGTGGCAAGCGCGCCGAATGCGCCGAGCGCCGGCAGCCGGTGGGAACGGAACCATTTGCGCGCCATGGGAAATCTCCTTCATCGCCAATCGGCCGGGACTATCCGTGTTCCCGCCGCCAGGGTCAACACGCCCCGGCGCGCGGCATCCTCCCTCTGGCGACCCGATCCCAACGAGCGGATCGGCCTTCGCGTTCCGGCAGCGCGTAACGGGCCTGTCATCGTCCCGTCATGGGCGCCTCATCGGCCCTGTCACGCAATTGTCATACTTCCGCCCCACTCGGCTCTGGCGGGCGCCCCGCCCGCCGACTAGACTGGGATGCGATGATGGCCGGCAAGCGCGATATTCCCTGGCCGGGCATGGTCCTGGCGCTCGGTGCCGCGGTCGTCATGCTCTTCCTCGGCGTGAACTGGTGGCTGGTGCTGGGCATCGTCCTGCTCTGGACCGGATCGCTCTGGCTGACCCGGCCCGAGCCCCAGGCGGCCGAATCGGCCAATCCCCGCGTCACCCAGGTCCGCGACGTGATGCGCGAGGCGATCGAGCCGCTCGACCTGCCGCTGGTCCTGTTCGACCGCGAGCGGATCATCGCCGCCAACGCCGCCGCCCGCGCGGCGCTCGGCGCGCATATCGTCAACCAGGACGCGCGCATCGCGCTCCGCCATCCCGAGGCGGTGCGCCTGCTCGACCTGCCGGACGGCGGCTCCGTGACGATCCGCGGGCTGACCGGCGGGCGGAGCCTGTGGCAGCTCATCCGCCAGCGCATCGACGAGCGCTACTGGGTGATCGAACTGATCGACCGCACCACCGAATCGGACATCGGCCGCGCCCATACCGATTTCGTCGCCAACGCCAGCCACGAGCTGCGCACGCCGCTGGCGGCGATCATCGGCTATGTCGAGACCATGGTGGAAGCCCCCGACAAGGTCGATGCCGAAACCGCGCTACGCTTCCACGAAACCGTGCTGCGCGAAGCGCGGCGGATGCAGGCCCTGGTCTCCGACCTCATGTCGCTGTCGCAGCTAGAGGCCGAGAAGCACGACGTCCCGACCGAAGAGGTCGAGTTGGGCCAGCTTGCCGCCCGCGTGGTGGGCGAGCTGGCCACGACCGCCGGAGCCGAACGGTTCGACCTCAATCGCCCCGCCGGCAAGGTGATCGTCGCCGGCGACCTCAAGCAGCTGGAGCAACTGCTCCGCAACCTGATAGAGAACGCGCTGAAATACGGCGACGAAAAGGCTCCGGTGCGGATCGACATCGCATCCGGAGAAGGGGCCAGTGCGGGACTGGCCCGGCTGACCGTGACCGACAAGGGCGCGGGCATCGCCCCCGAGCACCTGCCCCACCTGACGCGCCGGTTCTACCGCACCGATCCCAGCCGCAGCCGCGCGGGCGGCGGGACGGGCCTAGGCCTGGCGATCGTCAAGCACATCGTCGAGCGGCATCGCGGCAAGCTCGACATCGCCTCCGTCCTCGGTGAGGGCTCGACCGTGACGGTTCAGTTACCGCAGGTCGCCGATGCCGATGTGCCGGCAACGTGAAGCGGTGTCATAAACCTGTCACGAAACATCCCCAGAGCCGCTCGCAGCACCCCAATGTCGAGGTACGCGCAATGACCAGAACCGCCCTGCTTCTCGCCGCCACGGCCGCGGCCACCGCCCTCCTTGCCGGCTGCGGCGGCGGGCAGAGCGCCTCGCGCGATCAGATTCGCGCGGTCGGTTCGTCCACCGTCTATCCCTTCGCCAAGGTCGTCGCCGCCTCGCTCGCGAAGTCGAACGACGAGTTCAAGTCGCCGATCATCGAATCGACCGGGACCGGCGCGGGCATGAAACTGTTCTGCGCCGGCGTCGGCGCGCAGCACCCGGACATCGTCAACGCTTCGCGCCGGCTCAAGAAGTCGGAATATGACGGCTGCGCCGCCAACGGCGTGAAGGACATCGTCGAGATCCAGGTCGGCCTCGACGGCATCGCCTTTGCCGAGGCCAAGGGCGGCCCCGGCATCGCCCTCACCGAAGTCGACGTCTACAAGGCGCTGGCCGCCAATCCCTTCGGCAAGCCGAACACCGCCAAGACCTGGAAGGACGTGAACCCCGCCCTGCCCGCCGAGGCGATCCTGGTCTATGGGCCGCCCTCCACCTCCGGCACCCGCGATGCGCTCAAGGAGCTGATCCTGCTGGCGGGCTGCGAGAGCGACCCGGCGATGAAGGCGCTGAAGGACACCGACAAGGAAAGCCACGACAAGTTCTGCGGAGAGGTCCGCTCGGACGGCGCCTATGTCGATGCCGGCGAGAACGACAACCTGATCGTCCAGAAGCTGGAAGCCAATCCCAAGGCGATCGGCGTGTTCGGCTTCTCCTACCTGGAAGAGAACTCCGACAAGCTGAAGGGCCTGACGATGGGCGGGATCGCACCGACCTATGCCTCGATCGCGGACTTCTCCTATCCGGGCGCCCGCCCGCTCTACATCTACGTCAAGTCGGCCCACCTCAACGCGATCAAGGGCCTCAAGGAATTCGTCGCGGAATGGGCCAAGGCCTGGGGCCGGGGCGGCGCGCTCGCCAAGGCCGGCATGGTCGTCTCCCCCGACGACGTGCAGGCCCGGAACGCGGACATCGCAAGCTCGCTGACGCCGCTCGATCCCGCGTCGCTGAAGTAACCGGAAGGACCGCGCTACCGTGTCGCCCGCCATTCCCTTCCTGCTCGTCTTCGGGCTGGGGCTGATCGGCTGGCTGGCGGCGCGATCGCGCGCCTGGTCCCTGCGCGGCAGCCCTGTCGGCCGCCTCCATTCGCTGCCCGGCTATCACGGTTGGTACGTGGCGATCTGGGCCGCCGTCCCGGCGATCCTCTTCGCCCTCGCCTGGAACGCGATCAGCCCCGCGCTGGTCATGGACCGGGTGCTGTCCGCGCCGGCCGCGGCCAGCCTGCCGGCCTTCGGGTTCGAGCGCGACGCGATCCTGGCGGAGGCCCGCGCCATCGCCACGGGCCATGCCTTCGGCGCGTTCAATCCGGCCGCGAACGGCCTGGTCGAACCCTATCGCGCCGCGCTCGACCAATACGGCACGATCGGCATCGTGGTGACGCTGCTGCTCGGCTTCGTCGGCGGCGCCTGGGCATTCACCCGCCTCAAGAGCGAGTTCCCCGCGCGCACCCGGGTCGAGCGGCTGGTGATGATCGGCCTGCTGCTCGCCTCGCTGGTCGCGATCCTGACGACCTTCGGCATCCTCGCCTCGCTGCTGTTCGAGACGGGGCGCTTCTTCAGCATCGTGCCCGCGTCCGACTTCCTGTTCGGCACCCACTGGGGGCCCGATCCGATGGCCGAGCCCGGCGCCAACGTGGGCGACCGCTACGGCGCGCTGCCGCTGTTCTGGGGCACGATCTACATCGGCGCGATCATCGCAATGGTCGTGGCGATCCCGCTCGGCCTGATGAGCGCGATCTACCTTACCCAATATGCGACGCCGACGCTGCGCAAGGTGATGAAGCCGCTGCTGGAGATCCTGGCCGGCGTGCCCACCGTGGTCTACGGCTACTTCGCCGCGCTGACCGTGGCCCCGGCGATCCGCGACTTCGGCCATGCCATCGGCATCGCCAGCGCCTCTTCGGAAAGCGCGCTCGCCGCCGGGATCGTCATGGGCATCATGATCATCCCCTTCGTCTCCTCGATGGCCGACGATTCGATCTCGGCGGTGCCCCAGGCTATGCGCGACGGCAGCCTGGCGATGGGCGCGACGACCAGCGAGACGATCCGCCGGGTGCTGATCCCGGCCGCCCTGCCCGGCATCGTCGCGGGCGTCATGCTCGCGGTCAGCCGCGCCATCGGGGAGACGATGATCGTCGTCATGGCCGCGGGCGCCACCGCCCGACTGACCGCCAATCCGTTCGAATCGATGACCACGGTGACGTTCCAGATCGTCGCCATGCTGACCGGCGAAGGCAGCTTCGACCACCCCGCGACGCTTTCCGCCTTCGCGCTCGGCATGGTGCTGTTCCTCGTCACCCTGACGCTCAACTTCATCGCCCTGCGCGTCGTGAAGCGCTTCCGGGAGGCCTATGAGTAACGCCGACAAGATGGCCCGCCGCATCCGGCGCCGCTACCGCTCGGAACGGATATTCCGGGCCGCGGGCATGGGCGCGGTGCTGTTCTCGGGGCTGGTCCTCGCCTTCCTGCTGTGGACCATGACCGCCAACGGCATCGGCGGCTTCCAGCGCGCCGAGCTGAAGGTGCCGCTCGACTTCGCCGGCGGCCTGCTGAACGTCGACCCGGAGCAGCTTTCCGCGCCCAACGCCGTCGCCGCGCTGGAAATCGCGGGCCTGCCCGACGTGGTCGAGATGGCCGCGGCCAAGACGGCGGGCGAAGCGGCCGCCGCCGAGCTTCCGGACGACGCCTGGCGCGAGGTTGCGTACAAGCTCATCGCCGATCCCTCTCTGCTCCAGCGCAAGCTCGACGCCTCGCTGCCGGTCAGCGACGACCTCGCCGCCGCCCTGCGCCGCGATGGACACCCGGAGCTTCAGCCGCTCGCCACGAGCCTCTCCGAGGAGGGCAAGCTGGTCCGCGCCTTCGACCTCGGCTTCCTGACCCGCAGCGACGCGACCGGCCCGCAGGCGGTCGGCATCTGGGGCGCGCTCAAGGGCTCGATCCTGACCATGCTGGTGACGCTGCTGCTCGCCTTCCCGATCGGCGTCCTCTCGGCCGTCTACCTCGAGGAATACGCGCCCAAGAACAAGTGGACCGACATCATCGAGGTGTCGATCAACAACCTCGCCGCCGTGCCCTCGATCATCTTCGGCCTGCTCGGCCTCGCCGTGTTCCTGACGATCTTCCCGCACTTCCGCTCGGCGCCCCTCATCGGCGGCATGACCCTGGCGCTGATGACCATGCCGGTCATCGTCATCTCCGGCCGCAACGCGATCAAGGCCGTGCCGCCCTCGATCCGCGACGCGGCCCTGGCGATCGGCGCGAGCCGGGTGCAGACCGTGTTCCACCACGTCCTCCCGCTCGCCCTACCCGGCATCCTCACCGGCACGATCATCGGCATGGCCCGCGCCCTGGGCGAGACCGCGCCGCTGCTGATGATCGGCATGCGCGCCTTCGTCGCCACCCCGCCGGACGGCTTCACCTCGCCGTCGAGCGTGCTGCCGGTGCAGATCTTCCTGTGGTCCGACGAGATCGACCGCGGCTTCGTCGAACGCACTTCCGCGGCCATCATCGTCCTGCTGCTGTTCCTGCTGGTGATGAACGGCCTGGCCATCTACCTTCGCAACCGATTTGAGAAACGCTGGTGAAAGCTGACACAGCCCTCGCGGAACCCAAGATCCGCACTCGCAACGTCTCCGTCTTCTATGGCGAGAAGCGGGCGCTCGACGACGTCTCGATCGATATCGAGACGGAATACGTCACCGCCTTCATCGGCCCGTCGGGCTGCGGGAAGTCGACCTTCCTGCGCTCGCTCAACCGGATGAACGACACCATCGCCGCCGCGCGGGTGGAGGGCGAGATCCTGCTCGACGGAGAGGACATCTATCGCTCGAACATGGACGTGGTGCAGCTTCGCGCGCGGGTGGGCATGGTCTTCCAGAAGCCCAACCCCTTCCCCAAGTCGATCTACGAGAACGTCGCCTACGGCCCGCGCATCCACGGCCTGGCCGACGGCAAGGCCGACCTCGACAGCATGGTCGAACGCTCCCTGCGCCGCGCCGGCCTGTGGGAAGAGGTGAAGGACCGCCTGGGCGACAGCGGTACCGCGCTCTCGGGCGGCCAGCAGCAGCGCCTGTGCATCGCCCGCGCCATCGCCGTCGACCCCGAGGTGATCCTGATGGACGAGCCGTGCTCGGCGCTGGACCCCATCGCCACGGCGCGGATCGAGGAACTGATCGACGAGCTGCGCGGCCGCTACGCCATCGTCATCGTCACGCACTCGATGCAGCAGGCGGCCCGCGTCTCGCAGCGCACGGCCTTCTTCCACCTCGGCAACATGGTCGAATATGGGGAAACCTCGCAGATCTTCACCAATCCGCGCGAGGAGCGCACCAAGGACTACATCACCGGAAGGTACGGCTAGGATGGCACAGGAACATACCGTCAAGGCCTTCGACGAGGACATCACCCGCTTGCGCGGCCTGATCGCGGAAATGGGCGGCCTGGCCGAGGTCTCGATCGGAGAGGCGATGGACGCGCTGGTCAAGGGCTCGACCGATCTCGCGCAGGCCGTGGTCGGCCGCGACAAGCGGATCGACGCCCTGGAATCCGAGGTGGACAAGCTCGCCGTGCGGGTGATCGCCCTGCGCGCGCCGATGGCCGACGACCTGCGCGAGGTGATCGCCGCGCTGAAGATCGCCGGGGTGATCGAGCGGATCGGCGACTATGCCAAGAACATCGCCAAGCGCACCGGCCAGATCGAGGGCCGCAAGAAGTTCGAACCGCTGACCCTGATCCCGGCCATGGCCGAGGTCGCCGCCGAGATGGTCCACGACGTGCTGACCGCCTATGCCGCGCGCGATCCCAAGCTGGCGGTCGAGGTGGTGGAGCGCGACGCCAAGGTCGACGCCTTCTACAATTCGATCTTCCGCAACCTCGTCAGCCACATGATGGAGAACCCGGCGACGATCAGCAGCGCCGCCCAGCTCCTGTTCGTGGCGCGCAACTTGGAACGGATCGGTGACCACGCGACCAACGTGGCCGAGATGGTCTATTACGCCGCGACCGGCGATTACCTCGCCGATCGGGAAGACCGGACGGAAATCTGATGACCGCCCCCAGACTGCTGCTGGTCGAGGACGATCCGGCGCTGGCCGAGCTGCTCGAATTCCGCTTCAAGTCGGAAGGCTATGCCGTCACCGTCACCGGCGACGGCGACGAGGCCCTGCTGCTCGCCGCGGAGGAAGCGCCCGATCTGGTCGTGCTCGACTGGATGATCGAGGGGACCAGCGGGATCGAGGTCTGCCGCCGCCTGCGCCGCGACAAGGCGACCGCCCACGTGCCCATCGTCATGCTCACCGCGCGCGGGGCCGAGGACGACCTGATCCGCGGCCTCGAAACCGGGGCCGACGACTATCTGACCAAGCCGTTCTCCCCGCGCGAGCTGCTGGCGCGGGTCGCCACGATCATGCGCCGCATCCGCCCGGCGCTCGCCGGCGAGACGCTGACAGTGGGCGACCTCTCGCTCGACGCGACGGCCCACCGCGTGACCCGCCGGGGCGCGGCGGTGGCGCTCGGCCCGACCGAATACCGCCTGCTGAAGTTCTTCATGGAGCATCCCGGCCGGGTCTTCTCGCGCGGGCAACTGCTCGACGCGGTCTGGGGCACGGACAGCGACATCGAACTGCGCACGGTCGACGTCCACATCCGCCGCCTGCGCAAGGGCATCGAGATCGCCGACGCACCCGATCCGGTGCGAACGGTGCGCTCGGCCGGCTACGCCCTGGAAGCGGTGTGACGCACAGATCCTCCCTGTTCGCGTAGCGAATGGGGAGGGGGACCGCGACGGCACAGCCGTCGTGGTGGAGGGGTAGCTGCGCGATTCCCCCTCCGTCATTCACTTCGTGAATGCCACCTCCCCATGCCGCTCCGCGCCACGGGGAGGATTTCCAGCTAGCGGCAGAAGCCCCAGCCGCCGCGCCGCGCCTGGTCGAGGTGCAGGTGATCGCGGTGGGCCGCATTGTAGTCGGGCGAGAGCACCGTTCCGAACATCGCGCAGCCCTTGTCCCGCGCCACGCGGAGGAATGCCGCCTCGTCGCTCGCCTTGGGCCAGTCCCGCAAGACGCTGATCCGCCGCCCGTCCGCCAGCACGAAGGCGGCGACGTCGATCGCATTGCCGGTCGCATGCTCGCTCCAGTTGCCCGCCTCCCCGCTGCCGATGCGCCGGCAGTTCGCCGTGCCGAGATGCTCGATGGCCACGACGCGCGAGCCCAGCACGCCCTCCGCCGCCGGCTGCACCCCGTGCCGCAGCCAGAGCGCCAAGCCGGCGTTGACCGCGCAGGTCGCCGCCGCATCGCGCGGGCGCAGGTCGAGCCCGGAGGCGCGGTCCGACACCGGGACCGTCCGGTCCGCGCGGCGGCAGGCGCCCTCCCCCACCGGCGGCAGAGCGGTGAAGGCGATCCCGCTGCGGGTCAGGAAACCGCGGCATTCGCCGGGATCGTCGCGCAGCCTGGCCAGCTTCATCCGCGTCGCCCAGCCGACCGGATGCTCGATGCGGAGCGGTGCCCAGGGGTTGTGCTCGGGATGGTCCTGAAGCCAGCGCCAAACCCCGAAGCCCAACACCGCGACCACGGCCAGGCCGATCGCCAGGCAGCCGAGCGGCCTCACGTTTCGGCCAGCTCGGCCAGGCGGCCCGCCACCTTGCGCAGGTCGGCGGCGAACTTCTTCTCTTCCACCGCCTTGCCCTCGTCCCGAAGGCGCAGCAGGTAGGACGGGTGGGTGCTGATCCACAGCTCGCTGCCGTCATCGAGCGACATCGGCTGGCCGCGCACCTTCTGGACGCTGACGGTCTTACCCAGCATCCCGCGCGCCGCGCTGGCCCCCAGGGCCAGGACCAGCCTGGGCCGGACGAGCTTCCGCTCCCCCTCCAGCCACCAGCGGCAGGTGTCGATCTCGCCCGCGGTGGGCGACTGGTGAAGGCGGCGCTTGCCGCGCGGCACGAACTTGAAGTGTTTGACCGCATTGGTGAGATAGGCCCGCGCCGGATCGATCCCCACGTGATCGAAGTGCGCGCGCAGCAGGCGCCCCGCCGGCCCGACGAAGGGCCGCGCCATCTGTTCCTCCACATCGCCGGGCTGTTCGCCGACGATCATCAGGCCCGCGTGCCCCGGCCCCTCCCCCATGACCGCATTCGTGCCGTTGCAGCCGATCGGGCAGCGCCGGCAGGCCTGGATTCGCCTGGCGATCTCCGCCAGCGAAGCGGGCCGCTCCTCGTCGAACAGCGCCTTGCCCTTGTCCACCATCGCCGCCTCGCGCGCCTGCGCCCCGGCGACCAGCTCGGGGATGAGCGCCGCCTCGGGCATGTTCTTCCAATACTTGCGGGGCATTTCCTTGAGCATGGCCCCGACCTTCAAACGCGCGGGATTGAAGATCGACGCATAATAGCCGCGCCATAGCCGCTCCATGTCGTCGCCGGAGGGCGCGTCGGCGCGTTCGGCGGGCGGGCCTTCGCGCAGCGTTTCCCCATCCCAGTGCAGCGCGCCTCGCGGGGTCAGGATCGACCAGCGCATCTGCGTGAAGCGGTCGACGAAGAAAGCCGCATTGGCGCGCAGAATATGATGCTCCGGCTCGAACCAGGCGACATAGCGCTCTCCTCCATCCTCCGGCACCAGGCGAAAGCGGATGAAGGCGCGCATCTTGTGGATGTCACGCCGCACCGTCCGGGCCAGGCCGTGCAGGCGGCGGACCTCGGGATCGGCGGCGTTCTCCATCAGCCCCGGCTCGCGCTGGAGCCGCCAGAGCAGGCGATAGAGCAAGGCGAAGCGTTGCGGCTCGGAATGCAGGATGGCCTTATGCGCAAGGTCCAGGAAAGCGCGCGGAACGTGCGGGCGCGGCGCATCGGCGGGCACCGCCGGCAAGGCGGGGCCTTCGCCGGCAAAGAGATCGCCGCCCTCCGCCCCGCCCGGTTCGGTCCAGACAAGCCCATCCGGCGGGACGCCCGCCATCACCGCGCGCCTGGCCGCATCGCGCCAACCGTCGAAATCGTCAGGAAGCGCGAGAGCGAGCGATATCACGCCGCGAAAAGCTCCAGCTGCTCCGCGCGCGGGGCGACGAGGCCTGGCAGGTCGGCGCGGTCGATCAGCCGGACGGGTCGCCAGTCGGCGGCGATGAGGAAGGGGCGCAGCTTGGCGATCGAGACGGTGAGCCGCCCCACGTCCTCCAGCCGCAGCCGCCGATGCCGCCGCGCCGCGATCACCGCATCCACGGCACGCACGCCCAGGCCCGGCACGCGCAGCAGCATCTCGCGCGGGGCGCGATTGACGTCGACCGGGAAGCGGTCGCGAAAACGCAGGGCCCAAGCCAGCTTGGGATCGATGCCGAGCGGCAGCATGCCGTCCTCGCCCGCCGCTGCCTGCACCTCGTGCGGGGCATAGCCATAGAACCGCATCAGCCAGTCCGACTGGTATAGCCGATGCTCCCGGATCAACGGCGGCCGCTTGAGCGGCAGCACCGCACTCGCGTCGGGGATCGGGCTGAATGCCGAGTAATAGACCCGGCGCAGGTTGAACCGGCCATAGAGCGCGCTGGCCTTGCCGACGATCTCGGCATCGGTCGCGGCATCGGCCCCGACGATCATCTGGGTCGACTGGCCAGCCGGAGCGAACCGGGGCGCGGACTTGAAGCGCTTCACGGCGTCCCTCGCCGCGACGATCCCGTCGCGCAGGCCGGACATCGCGCCTTCGATCACGGGCGCCGACTTGTCCGGCGCGAGACGGCTCAGCCCGCTCTCGGTCGGCAGCTCCACGTTGATCGAGACGCGATCGGCATAGAGCCCGGCGCGGGCGATCAGCTCGGCCTCTGCCTCGGGAATGGTCTTGAGATGGATGTAGCCGCGAAAATCGTGCTCCTCGCGCAGGATGCGCGCGACCTCGATCAGCTGCTCCATCGTGTGACTGGAGCTTTTCACGATGCCCGAGGACAGGAACAGGCCCTCGATATAATTGCGGCGGTAGAAGCCCAGGGTCAGGTCCACCACCTCCTGCGGCGTGAACCGCGCGCGGCGGACGTTCGAGCTTTTGCGGTTCACGCAGTAATGGCAGTCGAACACGCAGTGATTGGTCAGCAGCACCTTCAGCAGGGAGATGCAGCGCCCGTCCGGCGCATAGGCGTGGCAGATGCCCATGCCCTCGGTCGAGCCGATCCCTTTCCCGCCCCGGCTGGTCCGTTTCGCCGTGCCCGAAGAGGCGCAGGACGCATCGTACTTGGCCGCATCGGCCAGGATCGCAAGGCGGTCGAGAAGGGACTCGCGAGTCATATGTTCATGTTATGTTCCAATGGAGAAGTTGGCAAGGATATTGACGGCGAAAGGGGGGCCAAACTCATCGATTTTCCTTTTCCGTCGAAGAGCTTGCAGCAAGATGACGTGACCTTTCGGAGAGAGCCGGACCGCAAAGCCGGACAAGGCGGGAAAGACCTGTAACCATGCGCCAGGGACGGTCGGGGGAAGGCAGCGGATCATGCCTTTCCCCTGGCACGAACGGCCAGGTGTAGGAAAGCGCCGCCTACTTGCGCACCGCCGCCGCCAGCGCGGCGGGATAGCGCTCCCCGACCACCTCGATATCGGCCAGCGCCTGCTCGATCGCGGCAAGGTCGGCCGCGGTCAGGACGACGCTGGCCGCGCCCAGGTTCTCCTCGAGCCGGGAAACCTTGGTCGTGCCGGGGATCGGGACAATCCAGGGCTTCTGGGCGAGCAGCCAGGCCAGCGCGATCTGCGCGGGCGTGGCGCCCTTTTCCGCCGCGAT
>CAZFPW010000060.1:2127-12160 GCA_964520765.1 uncultured Novosphingobium sp. | reverse complement strand
CCATGGCCGAAGCCGGCTGGCTCGGCATCGCCATGCCCGAGAGCCTGGGCGGCGCAGGCCTGGGCATCACCGAGGCAGCGATCATGATGCAGGCCGTGGCCGAAAGCGGCGGCGGGCTGTCGGCCGCCTCCGCGATCCATGGCCCGGTCTTCGGGCTCGAGCCGGTGCATCTCTTCGGCACCGAGGAACAGCAGAAGCGCATGATTCCGCCGATCCTGTCGGGTGAGGAGCGCATGTGCTTCGCCGTGACCGAGCCCAACACCGGCCTCGACACCACCAGCCTCAAGACCCGTGCGACCAAGGTCGACGGCGGCTATTTGCTCAACGGCGAGAAGATCTGGATCACCAACGCCCATGTCGCGGACCGGATGCTGATCATCGCCCGGACGACGCCGCTGGAGGAGGTCAAGAAGAAGACCCACGGCCTGACCCTGTTCTACACCAGGCTCGACCGCGAGAAGGTGGAGGCGCGGATCATCCCCAAGATGGGCCGCCATGCGGTCGGCTCGAACATGCTGTTCATCACCGACCTGTTCGTTCCCGAGGAAGACCGCATCGGCGCCGAGGGCGACGGCTTCAAGATCCTGCTCCAGGGCCTCAATCCCGAGCGCGTCCTGCTCGGCGCGGAGGCGACGGGCCTTGGCCGCGTGGCGATCAGGAAGGCTTCGAAGTACGCGCAAGAGCGCGTCGTCTTCGGCCGCCCGATCGGCATGAACCAGGGCATCCAGCATCCGCTCGCCAAGGCCTGGATGCAGGTCGAGGCGGCCAGCCTGATGGTCTTCAAGGCGGCCACCCTGTTCGACAAGGGCGAGGAATGCGGGGTCGAGGCGAACTCGGCCAAGTACCTCGCCGCCGAGGCTGGATACGAGGCCTGCCAGACTGCCGTGATGTCAATGGGGGGCATGGGCTATGCCCAGGAATACCATGTCGAGCGCTACCTGCGCGAGGTGCTGATCCCGCGCATCGCGCCGGTCAGTCCGCACCAGATCATGAACTTCATCGCAGAGCGCGTGCTTGAGCTTCCGCGGTCCTACTGATTAAGGGGCCGGCGAAAGCAGTATAAGGACAACCCATGCCGATCCAGCACGAACCCATCTCCGCCCGCTCCTGGTTGTTCGCCCCCGGCGACAGCGAGAAGAAGATGACCAAGGCGATGGAAGGCAGCGCCGACATCGTGCTGATCGACCTGGAAGACGCCGTCGCACCGGACAACAAGGCCAATGCGCGGCCGATGGTCCACGACTTCATCAAGGCCAACCCCGAGCAGCGCCACCGCCTCTGGGTGCGTATCAATCCCTTCGACGGGCCCTACACCTTCCACGACCTCGCCGCGATCATGCCGGCGCGGCCCGGCGGGATCATGCTGCCCAAGGTCTATAGCCGCGCCGAGGTCGAGAAGCTCGACCATTGCCTGTCCGCGCTGGAAGTGGCGAACGGGATCGAGGAGGGTTCCACCCCGGTCATCGTGCTGATCACCGAGACGGCCGAGGCCATGTTCCACACCGGCGACTACAAGGGCGCGCCGCGCGTCGTCGCCCTGACCTGGGGCGCCGAGGACCTGGCGGATTCGATCGGCGCCAGCTCCAACAAGAACCCCGACGGGTCCTACAGCTTCACCTATGAGCTGGCCCGCAGCCTGACCGTGCTCGGCGCGGCGACGGCCGGGGTTACGGCGATCGAGACGATCTCGGCCGATTTTAAGGATCTGGAAGCGCTCAAGGCCCGCGCCGAGAAGGTCCGCCGCGACGGTTTCCGCGGGATGCTGGCGATCCATCCGGCCCAGGTCGACGTGATCAACGCGGCCTTCACCCCGACCGCCGAGGAAATCGCGGAGGCGCAGGAGATCGTCGACATCTTCGCCGCCAATCCCGGCGTGGGGGCGATCGGCTGGAAGGGCGGAATGCTCGACCGGCCCTATCTTGCCCGCGCAGAACGGCTGTTGAAGCAGGCCGGCAAGCTGTGAGCCTAGACGGCCTCGACCTTCGCAAGTATCTTCGGGCCGGAGACCGGATTGTCTTCGGCCAGGCTTGCGGCGAACCGACCACGCTGGTCGAGGCGCTGATCGCGCAAGGGCCGGACATCGGCGGATTGGGCGCGTTCATCGCGACCAGCTTCTCCGGCCTGTTCACGCCCGAAACGGCGGAGAGCTTCCGCCTTTCCAGCATGGGCGCGATCGGCGCCTTGCGCGGCATGACCAAGGCCGGCGCGCTGGACGTCATCCCCGTCCACGTCAGCCAGGTGGGGCCGCTGATCGCGGCGGGGATCATTCCCTGCGACGTGGCGATGATCCAGGTCAGCCCGGCCGATGCCCAGGGCAACCATTCGTGCGGCCTGATCAGCGATTACGTCCGCGCCGCCGTCGACAAGGCGCGTGTCGTCATCGCCGAGGTCAACGATCAGGTCCCCTACACCCGCGGCGAGACGATTCCCGCTTCCGCCATCGACGTGGCCGTGCAGGTCTCTCGCTCACCGGTCGAAGTGCCGGCGGCAAGGATCGGTGAGACGGACGAGGCCATCGCCCGTCACTGCGCCGCTTATATCGGCGACGGCTCGGTGATCCAGACCGGGGTCGGCGCGGTGCCCGATGCGATCCTGCGCCTGCTGCACGACCGCAAGGATCTGGGCGTCCATTCGGGGATGCTGGGGGATGGGCTGGTCGATCTGTTCGAGGCCGGCGTCATCACCAATGCCCGCAAGGAGATCGATTCCGGCGTCACGATCAACGGCGCATTGATCGGCACGAAGCGCCTCTACGACTTCGCACACGACAATCCCGCGATCCGTATGACGCCGACGAGCTACACCCACGATGCGGGCGTGCTCGGCCAGCTTTCGCGGCTGGTTACGATCAATTCGGCGCTGGAAGTCGACCTGACCGGCCAGGTCAACGCCGAGCAGTCGGGCGCGGCCTATCTGGGCGGCACGGGCGGCCAGGTCGATTTCGTCCGGGCCGGGGCGCGTTCTCCCGGCGGGGCGGCACTGATGGTTCTCGCGGCGACCGCGAAGGGCGGCTCGATCAGCAAGATCGTTCCCGCCCTGGCCGGCCCCGTCACCACGGCGCGGACCGAGGTCGATGTCGTCGTCACCGAGTTCGGCGCGGCCGAGCTGAAGGGGCAGACCCTTGCCGAGCGCACCCGCCGCCTCATCGCCATCGCCCACCCGGACTTCCAGGAAGACCTGAGCCGGGCGGCCCATGAAATCCAGCAGCGGGGGTTCTGAAATGTCCGATGCCGTCCTGTTCGATGCCCGCAAGGACGGCATCGCCATCATTACCATCAACCGCCCGGAGCAGCGCAACGCGCTGAACAAGGAGGTCCGCGAAGCGCTGACCAAGGCCTGGCACCGCTTCGAGCAGGATGACGCCCTGCGCGTCGCGATCCTGACCGGCGCGGGGGAGAAGGCCTTCTGCGCGGGTGGCGACCTCAAGGAGATGGTCGAGACGGGCATGAAGGTGCCCCCGCGCGATTTCATCCCCGCGCTCTACGACACTATCGAGGTGACCAAGCCGACCATCGCCGCGGTCAACGGCGTGGCCTTTGCCGGGGGCTGGCTGATCTCGCAGAACTGCGACCTCTGTGTCGCGGCGACGACGGCGCGCTTCGCGATCACCGAGGTCAAGGTGGGGCGGGGCTCGCCCTGGGCTTCGCCGCTGATCCACATGATCCCGCAGCGCATCTTCATGGAGATCGTCCTGACCGGCAAGCCGATCACCGCCCAGCGCGCCTATGAGATTGGCCTGGTCAACCGCCTGGCCGAGCCGGAGAACCTGCTGGATGCGGCGATCGAACTCGCCACCGAGATACTCGATGGCGCGCCGCTGTCGGTGAAGGCGGCGCGTGAGACGGTCATGCTCTCGACCGAGATGGGCCGGTCCGCCGCCCTCCAGGCGGCGCGTGCCGCGCATGAGCTGACCTATAACAGCGAAGACGCACAGGAGGGGCCGCTGGCCTTCTCCGAGAAGCGCAAGCCGATATGGAAAGGGCGCTGAGAGAGCGCTAGAATGCCCCCCTTTCGCCATGCTGAACACCTGTTAAACATGGCGCGAGACAGACCAAAGAGGATGACATGGCCGACGTAAGCAACATCTGCGAGTCTGCGGACGAGATCGAACAGTCCGTCGTCATCGGGCCGGAAGCCTATGTTTCCCCCGAATATGCGCGCGACGAGCAGGAGCGGTTGTGGCGCAAGGTCTGGCTCCAGGCCGGACGGCTTGAGGACATCCCCAATGTGGGGGACTTCGTCACCTATGACATCCTGACGGATTCGGTGATCATCGTGCGCACCGGCGCCGATACGATCGATGCCTATTACAACGTCTGCCCCCACCGCGGCCGCCGGCTGATCGACACGCCGCCGGGCCAGCGCAATGCTCGCGGGACGCGCAAGAACATCATCTGCGGTTATCACGGCTGGACCTTCGGCATCGACGGCAAGAACTCCTACATCGAGCACGAGGCGGACTGGAGCGGCTCGCTGTGCGGTGGCCGCGCGGACCTGGGCAAGGTCAAGGTCGACACCTGGGGTGGCTGGCTCTGGATCAACCTCGATCCCGATAGCGGCCCGCTGAGCGATTATCTCGATCCCGCCGCGACGATGCTTGAGCCCTATCACCTGGAGAACATGCGTCCGCGCTGGCGCAAGTGGGTGGTGTTCGAATGCAACTGGAAGGTGGCGATGGAGGCCTTCTGCGAGACCTACCACGTCAACACCACCCACCCCGAATTCATGGAGTTCGGCCAGTTCCGGGGTTGGGCGCGCAACCAGAAGCTGCACAGCAACATCGGCTATGAAGCGCCCAAGGGCCAGGAAGAGGACAGCGGCAAGCTGCGCCTCGGCATCGGCGATGCTCGCCTGTCGACCGCCGAGATGCAGAACTTCACCTGGGAGAACGCCAACACCAACACGACGCGAACCCTGGTCGACGTCGCCAATCGCCTGGCGGACGAACTGCCCGAGGGAACCCCGGCGGCCGAAGTCTCGGCCTATTGGATCCAGACCGCCAAGGCCGAGGACGCGGCGCGTGGGGTGGTCTGGCCGACGGTCGATCCCCAGCACACCGCTCAGGCCGGCACCGCCTGGCAGATCTTCCCGAACTTCCAGATCGGCCACGCGGTCAACAACATGCTCTGCTACCAGGCGCGGCCCTACCAGCTGGGCGATGCCGACATGTGCATCTTCGAGGCGGCGGTTTACGAACTCTATCCCGAGGGCGAAGCCCCCGAGACGGAGTGGACCTATACCGAGCCGCAGGACTGGCCGCCCGTCCTTCAGCAGGACTTCAACAACATGGCCGCGGTCCAGCAGGGCATGAAGAACGTCGGCTTCCGGGGGGCGCAGCCCAATCCGTACATGGAGCGTTCTGTCGCCAGCCTGCACATGAACCTCGCCAAGTTCATGGGCGCCGGCGCCCCGCGCAAGGCGGAGGGCCGCAACGACTGAACGGGGGCGGCCCGGTTCTTCCGGGCCGCTTGCCTTTGCGCTGAACAGGTGTACGGCGCCAGGAATGCCATATCGGCACCTGCGGCTTTTGCCTGTAGCGGAAATTCCTCTACGGCCTTGTCAGCCGATTCGATGTCCTATTGGGAAGATGCCATGACCGTTTGCAAGTTGAGCGCCGTTCCGCCCCCGGAAGAGATCGATATCCCGGCGCTCAAGGAAAAGTACCGCTACGAGCGCGACAAGCGCCTGCGCCCCGAAGGCGGCGAGCAATATGCCCCGCCGACCGATACCCTGACGCACGACACCTATGAGCATGATCCGTTCACGCCGGTGGTCCCGCGCGACGGGATCAGCGAGGAACTCGACGTCGTGATCCTCGGCGGGGGCTGGACGGGCCTGCTGGCGGCCTATCACCTGACCCAGCAGGGCGTGACGAACTTCCGCAACATTGACCACGCGGGCAACTTCGGCGGCACCTGGTACTGGAACCGCTACCCCGGCATCCAGTGCGACAACGACGCCTACTGCTACCTGCCGCTGCTGGAAGAGACCGGTTTCATACCCTCGAAGAAGTTCTCCGACGGCAAGGAGATCTATGATTATATCCAGTTGATCGCGGATAAGTACGAGTTCCGCGACAAGGCGCTGTTCCACACGCTGATCAAGTCGATCCGGTGGGATGAAGGTCTCAAGCGCTGGCGGGTCGAAACCAATCGCGGCGACGATCTGCGCCCGCGCTTCGTGATCCTGGCCGGCGGCACCCTGTCGACGCCGAAGTTCCCCGACGTGCCCGGCCTCCACCAGTTCAAGGGCCATAAGTTCCACACCTCGCGCTGGGACTACGAATATACCGGCGGGGAGTGGGACAACCCGGTCCTCGACAAGCTCATGGACAAGCGCGTCGCCATCCTCGGCACGGGCGCGACCGCGATCCAGGCGGTGCCCTACCTCGGCAAGTACGCCAAGGAACTCTACGTCATCCAGCGTACGCCCTCGAGCGTGGACGAGCGGCCCAACCCGCCGACGGACCCCGAATGGGTCAAGTCGCTCAAGCCGGGCTGGCAGAAGGAGCGCATCCAGAACTTCCTGCGCGCCGCCAACGAGATCATCCCGCCGGGCGATCCGGACCTCATCCAGGACATCTGGACCGAGATCAACCGCAACCTCAACGCCGAGCTGGAGGCCGAAGGCTGGCCGCAAATCTCGATGGAAGAGTTCTTCGCGCGCCGCGAGATGATGGACTTCCGCGTGATGGAGCGCCTGCGTCGCCGTTGCGACGAGCTGGTCAAGGACCCGGCCACGGCCGAGGCGCTGAAGCCGTACTATCGCTTCATGTGCAAGCGCCCCCTGTCGAACAACGACTATTACGACACCTTCAACCTGCCGCACGTAAAGCTGATCGACGTTTCGCTGACCCAGGGTCTGGAAGCTATGACCGAGAACGGCTTCGTCGCCGATGGCGTCGAGTACGAGATCGACTGCATGATCTTCGCCTCGGGCTTCGAGGTGACCGGCGACCTCAAGCGTCGCTGGGGCTTCGATGATGTGGTGGGCCGCAACGGCGTGTCGATCTATGACTACTGGCGCGACGGTCCCGTCACCTGGCAGGGCCTGATGGCCCGCAACTTCCCGAACATGTTCTACACGGGCTACGTCCAGGGCGGCCTCAACGGCACGACCACCGAGATGTTCAGCGAGCAGGGCAGCCAGGCCGCCTACATCATCGCCACCGCGCTGAAGAACGGCGCGAAGGCGGTCGAGCCGACGCAGGAGGCGCAGGACGCCTATCTCAAGGCATTTTGGGATAAGGCGATCGACCTTTCGGTCGTCGTCAACGAATGTACGCCGAGCTACTTCTCGGACGAAGGTTCCAAGGAGCCGAAGTGGTTCCTGTTCCGCGGCTGGGGCCCGGGCTGGGACGACTGGAAGCGGCTGCGGGAGGAATTCCGGGCCGCGGGCAACCTGCCCGGCCTCCAGCAGGAAGCATAAGACGGAAGCGGCGCCTAACCGGCGCCGCTTTCATTTTGGCGATTGAGCCGTTTGCAAGCAGTTGCCTGCGAATGCCCTCTCTGCATTCCACACCTCCCGCTCAGCCTGAGCTTGTCGAAGGCCACGCGATGTCGGTGCCGCTAGGTCCATGGGCCTGGGCAGGCGTTCGCGCGTGGCCTTCGACAAGCTCAGGCCGAGCGGAGGTGGGCTGGTTAACTTACCGGTATCGCTACAGCCCAGTCCCATCACTTGGGCGGGGGACGATAGCCCAGGCTGCGCGAGATCAGGTCCGCCTCGCTGCGCACCATTCGCGCCAAGTCGGCGCGGCGTTCCTGCCAGCGGCCGGACGGCGCGGCGACGATGAGGGCGCCGACCACCTCTTCCGTCGCGTCCAGGATCGGCGCGGCGGTGCCGGTCACGCCTTCGCCCGCCTGGTCGACCGTCTGGGCCACGCCTTCGCGCCGGGCCAGGGTGATCGCCGCCAGCAGCGCGTCCTTGCCGATCTCCGTCGCCGGCGTCATTCGCACGGGGCGCAGCGCCGCGAGATAGGCGCGCAGGTCTGCCTCGGGAAAAGTGGCGAGCAGCATCCGTCCGCCCGCCGTGCAATAGAGCGAGCGCCGGTCCCCCACCGACACCGCGAAGCGCACCGGATTGCGGCTTTCGACCGAATCCACATAAGTCATCGTGTCGCCGCCCGGATCGCGCACGCCCAGTAGCACGGTTTCGCCGCTTTTCTCGGCCAGGCGGCGCATGCCGTCGCGGATCAGGTCGGACGATTGCAGCCGCCGGCGGGCCTCCAGCAGGGCGCTGCCCAGCCCGAAAGCCCCGGCGCCGAGCCGCCAGCCTCCATCCACCGCGACCACGAAGCCTTCCTCGCCCAGGCCGCGCAGCAAGGCGGCGAGGCTGCTCTTGGGCGTATCCAGCTCCCGCGCCAGATCGGCCAGCGTCGCCGGCCCCGGCCGCGCGCACAACGCCTCCAGGATGCGGACCACGCGCGTGACCGATTGCGGAGCCTGGCTCATCGGAATGCCGGTAGAACCTTGTCCGCGAACAGCGCTGCGTAGTGCCTGAAACGGTCCTGGGGCAGGCCGGGCGGCATCATCATCATGAAATGTTCGACCGGCAGACGTTCCTGCATCGCCTTGAACTTTTCGATGGCCTTTTCCGGCGTCCAGATCTGCAGGATCTTGCTCTGCTTGAAGTCGTCGAGGCTCATCTGCTTGAGCATCGGATCGTCGATGCCGACCGCCTTGTCCTCGTTCAGCCATACGCTGTAGCTGTTGTTGACCCAGTGGTAATAGGGCGCGAGTTCCTCCATCGCGGCCGCCGGGTCTTCGGCCACGGTCACGAACAGGCCCTGGATGCGGATGCGCGCCTCGGCCGGGTCCTTGCCCTGTTCCTTCAGCTTGTCGGCGTACATGCCGCAGACGTCCTCGTTGCCGAAATAGCCGTCGGCATATTTGGCGACGCGGGCGAGGGCCTTTTCGGCAAAGCCGCCGATATAGAGCGGCACCTGGCCGCGCGGCGCGGGCGGCACTATCCGGGCGTTCTCGATCTGGTAGTGCTTGCCCTCGAAGGTCACCGTCTCCCCCGCCCAGAGCCGCCGGACGATCTCCAGGAACTCATCGAAGCGCGCGCCCCTCCGGGTGAAGTCGACCCCATAGGACGCGGTCTCGCGACGGCGGTAGCCGATGGCCAGCGCCATCTCGAGCCGGCCGTTCGCCAGGGTATCGAGCACGGCGCAATCCTCGGCGAAGCGCACGGGGTGATAGAGCGGGGCCAGCGCCACGCCGGAGCCGATCGCCATCGTGCTGGTCCGGGCGGCGATGGCGGCCAGCGTGACCATGGGGGAGGGCATGTAGCCGTCCTCCGCCCCGTGGTGTTCCGGCACCCAGGCCCCCTGGAAACCGATGGTTTCGGTCCAGGCGATGGTGTCGAGCGTTTCGGCGTAGAGTTCGGTCCAGGGCCGGCGCCACGGCTCCGGGTTCCGGAAATCGTAGAGGTATCCGAAGGTCAGCTTGCTCGGCATCGAAATCTCCCGGTGTGTCGTGGGAGCGGGGTACACCGGCCCGCCGGCTTCGTCGACGCCGCACGGGCGAATATCGGCATGGCGGACGAAAATCCGACGCATTGTCCGGATCGGTCAAGCCTGTCCCGGCCTGCCTTGGCACTTTGCCTGGATTGGCTGCGCCAAGGCGCAGATATCACGACTTGGGAGCAGGTATGGGAAGGCTTACGGGCAAGGTCGCCGTGGTGACGGGCGCGAGCCGCGGCATCGGCAAGGGCATCGCGATGGTGCTGGCAGAGGAAGGGGCCACCGTCTACGTCACCGGCCGCACCGTGACCAAGGGCGAATATCCGCTGCCCGGCACGGTGGGCGAAACGGCCGAGGAATGCACCCGGCGCGGCGCCGGCGCGGGCGGCACGGGGATCGCCGTCCAGGTCGACCATGGTAACGACGAGCAGATCGCCGCGCTGTTCGAGCAGGTGCGGGAGGAGCAGGGGCGGCTCGACCTCCTCGTCAACAATGCCTTCCAGCTTTCCGAGGACCTGGTCCTGCCCGGCGGGTTCTGGGAAAAGCCCCTGTCCAACCTGGAGATGATGC
>CAZFPW010000060.1:0-2027 GCA_964520765.1 uncultured Novosphingobium sp. | reverse complement strand
CTGGTCCTGCCCGGCGGGTTCTGGGAAAAGCCCCTGTCCAACCTGGAGATGATGCAGGTCGGGCTGCGGTCGAACTACATCGCCGCATGGCATGCCGCGCAGATCATGGTGCCGCAGAAATCCGGCCTGATCGCCGCGATCTGCGGCTATGCGGCGGTGAGCTATACCTATGGCGTGGTCTTCGGCACGGTGAAATCCGGCGTCGACCGCATGGCGCGCGACATGGCGATCGAGCTGAAGCCGCACAACGTCGCCTCGCTCTCCATGTGGCAGGGCCTGACCATGACGGAGCGGGCCGAGCACAACCTGGCCAATGTTCCCGGCCTCAAGGGCTCGGCCGCGACGCAGATGGAGGATCGTTCCTCGGTCGAGCATCCGGGCCGGGTGCTGGCGGCGCTGCTGGCCGATCCGGCGATCATGGCGAAGTCCGGCGGAACCTACATCACGGCGGAGCTGGCCCAGGAGTACGGCGTGGTCGATATCGACGGCCGCACGATTCCCTCGTTGCGCGAAAAGCGCGGTTCGCCCATCTGGCAGGCGGTGTGAGGATGGCCTGCTGGAGGATGCCGAATGACTGATCTGCGCTACGACGGCCGCGTCGCCGTGATCACCGGGGGCGGGCGGGGCCTCGGCCGGGCCTATGCCCTGCTGCTGGCCAGGCAGGGCGCCAAGGTGGTGGTCAACGATCTCGGCGCGCCGATCAAGGGCGACGCCGCCGATGCCGGCGTTGCCCAGCAGCTCGTCGACGAGATCCGGGCCGCGGGCGGCGAGGCCGTGGCAGACACCAATACGGTGGCCACGCCCGAAGGCGGCGCGGCCATCGTCCAGACCGCGCTCGACACCTGGGGGCGGATCGACATCCTGATCCACAATGCGGGCAACGTCCGCTACGGCACGATCCGCGAGATCAGCTATGAGGATTTCAAGTCCGTGGTCGACGTCCACCTGATGGGCGCCTTCCACGTGGTGAAGGCGGCCCATCCGGTGATGTGCGATGCGGGCTATGGCCGCATCGTCCTGACCAGCTCGATCGGCGGCATCTACGGCAACAACCGCTGCGTGAACTACGGCATGTCCAAGTCGGGCATGCTGGGCCTCTCCAGCATCGCCGCGCTGGAGGGTGAGGAGTTCGACGTCAAATCGAACGTGATCGTCCCCAGCGCCGTCACCCGCATGGCCGAGGGCCTCGACATCTCGCAGTATCCGCCGATGGAGCCGGAGTTGGTCGCCCCGACAGTCGCCTGGCTGGCGCATGAGGACTGCTCTGTCACCGGCGAGGTGATCGCCGCGATCGGCGGCCGCGTCGCGCGCTGCTTCATCGCCGAGACCAGGGGCGTCTATCAGCCTTCCTGGACCATCGCCGAGGTCGGCGAGGCGATGGAGGCGATCCACGACAAGTCTGAAGTGCTCGACTTCGGCCTGCACGGCCACGTCGACCATATCATGTACAGCTTCGCCATGGCCCGGGCAGGAGAGAGCCAATGACCGCCAAGTCACGCGACGAACGCATCCAGGAACTGCTCGACAAGCAGGACATCCGCGACGCCCTGACCCGCTTCAGCCGCGGCATGGACCGCTTCGATCGCGAAACCTACATGTCGGCCTTCTGGGACGATGCGGAGATGGCGGCCGGGCCCTATGTGGGCAGTGTCGCGGGCTGCTGGGACTGGGCGATCCCGATGCACGAGGCCGGCCAGATCGCGACCCACCACAGCCTGCTCAACGTCACCTACGACATCCAGGGCGACACGGCTCATACCGAGACCTACTACATCTTCGTCGGCCGCAACCGGGACGACAGCAACTGGATCGCCGGCGGCCGCTATGTCGACCGCTTCGAGCGCCGCGACGGCGAATGGCGCATCGCCCTGCGCACCAATGCGATCGAATGGTCGGGCCTGCTGCCGACGATGGACATTCCCTTCAGCGACGTGCCGGGCATCCTGGACAACGGCCCCGCCTGCCGCGGCAAGGAAGACATCTCCTACCGCCGCCCTCTGACCAATCGCCGCAAGCCGTTCGATCCC
>CAZFPW010000059.1:4928-12164 GCA_964520765.1 uncultured Novosphingobium sp. | reverse complement strand
TGATCCGCTCGGACGAGCCGGTCGACTTCCACCCGATCAACAAGACCGCCAACGTGGTCCGGGTCGACAGCCTGGACGACGCGGTCAAGTGGATCAACGTCGCGACCCAGACGGTCGGGTTCTATCCGTTCGAGCGGGTGGCCGACTATCGCGACCGCCTGGCGAGCGGCGGCGCCCAGCGGGTCACCCATCTGGGCGAGGCGGGACCGGCGACGGTCGGCAATCCGCACGACGCGATGTACCCCCTCCACCGCTTCGTCCACTGGATGGCCCACGAGGACGGCACCATCAACGACTGAGGGGCCAGCCCCCCAGGAAACCGGACCGCCATCCGCAAGGGTGGCGGTCCTTCTCGTTCGGGCAAGGCTTTACGCTCCAGCGTGGATCGTTAAGGATGGGATCAACGTGCCGGGATGCGGTGACAGGCGCCGCGTGGCCGGCAGGGCAGGGAGATAATGATGAAGGTCAGTATTCGTTCGGTCATGCTGTGCGGCTCGCTCGCGGTGATTGCGGCCGGGGCGGCCAGCTTCGCGCAGCAGGCGCCTGCCCCCGCGCACGCTCCCGCACACGCCGCCGTGCCGCCATCGGTGGCCGACATGGCCAAGATGATGTCCATGCCCGGCTACCTCCCGGCCGGCGCGGCGCCGGACAGCCTGCTGCTCAACCCCGCGCCGCCCGCCGCCGGCACTCCGGCCGAGGCCCGCGACGTCGCCGGGGCCGAGGCGGCGATCGCCCAGCGGGGCACCCCGCGCTGGGACCTGGCGACCCGCGACGCGCTGCTGTCCCCTGCCGCCCTTGGCGAGACCTTCTCCTGCTCCGCCGGCTTCAAGATCGACGCGGCGAGCACCCCCAAGATCGACGCCCTGCTGCTGCGCGCGGCACGCGACCTCGGCCGCTCGACCTCCGCGACCAAGCGCAAGTACATGCGGCCCCGTCCGTTCATGGTGAACGGCAGCCCCTCGTGCACGCCCGATCACGATGCGGTCCTGCGCAGCGACGGCTCCTATCCTTCGGGCCACAGCGCGCTGGGCTATGGCTGGGGCCTGATCCTGGCCCAGGTGGTGCCCGACCGCGCCGCGCAGCTCGTCGCGCGCGGGCGCTCCTTCGGGGACAGCCGCCGGATCTGCAACGTCCACTGGCTGAGCGACATCGAGGAAGGCCGCATCGTCGCCTCGGCGGTCGTGGCGCGGCTCAATTCCGAGCCGGAGTTCCAGGCCGATCTTGCCGCCGCCCGGGCCGAGGCCGCCGCCATCAAGGAGCGCAATCCGGGCCAGGACTGCGCCGCCGAGGCGGCTTTGCTCGCGCTCTAGGCGTTTTGGCTTGACGAATCCCGCCGCGTGCCGTTGGCGGGATTCGAATATTCTTACGTGAGGGATCACCATGGCAGTCGAAATTCTCCTCCCCAAGATCGGCTTCTCGATGAACGAAGGCCAGATCGCCGAATGGCTCGCCAAGGACGGCGATGCCGTCAGCGAGGGCCAGCCGCTGTTCTCGCTCGAGGCCGACAAGTCGACCAACGAGGTCGAGGCCCCGGCCAGCGGCACCCTGCGGATCGTCGGGCAGGTGGGCGAAACCTACGAGGTCGGGACCGTCCTGGGCTATATCGAGTAAGCCGCCACGCGGCTTGACACCCAGGTTCCATACCTACAGTCTTGTCACTTGATGACCACGGCGCGGGCCGAAAGGCCCGGCCGCGAAGGATGGAAGCGCATGGCTAAGGACAGGTCTTTCTGGGCGTCGCGGGAGACGGCCGACGGCTATGCCTGGGCGAATTACCAGGACCAGGGCCATGCGCCCGCCAGTCGGCCGGTCTATCCGACGATGAGCGAGGCGACCCGCGCCGAAGTCACCAAGACGGCGCGCAAGCGCCAGGCCGGCCTGGTGCCGGAGCTGACCGGCCTGATCGCCGAATGCTACATGCTGCACGGTCGGCTCACCAACATCTTCTCGACCATCAAGGATTCGGTGAACCTTTCCGGGATGGAGGCGCTGACCCTCTATGCCATCGTCAATTCGGACAAGCCGGTGACGGTGCCGCAGATCGGCCGTTCGCTGGGCCATGCCCGCCAGGTCATCCAGCGCGCCGCGCGCGAGCTGGAGCGGCGCGGCCTGGTCGAGACGCGGGAGAACCCCGGCCACAAGCGCGCCGCCCTGCTGGTGTCGACCGCCGCGGGGCGCGAGCTGAAGCTCGGCTTCGACATGGCGGGGCAGGAAGTGGCGAAGACCCTGGCCGGCGACATGGACCTAGAGACGATCCGCGCGACCACGGCCGGGCTCCATCAGCTTCGCCGGAACGTCGAGACCCGCGAGCGCGAGCTGCACGGCGCGGGCAAGCGCAAGTAGGGCGCCAAGGCCGGGCCCGCGGTCCGGCGCTTGCGCCGTTTTCCCACCCATCGACGATTGGAATGCCCCCTCCGGCATCCACTTTCGCGCGCCTGCCGCATTCCATTTGACATGATCATGTCAAGATGACACGATCGAGGCATGGATGGTCAGTTTGATTCTCGCAATGCGCTGATCGGCCTGGTCGATGAGGTCACCCGCCTCAACGGCCGGCTCAAGAGCACCTTCGCGGCCTCGCGGCGCGAGGCGGGGCTTAACGAGTCCGAGATGATGGTGTTGAACTCGGTGGTGGAGGCCAGCCGCGCGCCGACCGTGGCGCAGATCGGCCGTTCGATGGGCCAGCCGCGCCAGATCGTCCAGCGCGCGGCGAACTCGCTGATCGAGGCGGGGCTGATCGAAACGGCGCCCAATCCCGATCACAAGCGGGCCGTGCTGCTGCGCCCCACGCCCAGGGGCCTGGCCCTGAAGCGGGAGGCCGATGGGCGGGCCGAGGCCATCGCCGAGGAATTGACCCTGGACCTGGCGGCGACCCGGGCGGCCACGCTCGCGGTGCGGGCCGTGCGAAAGCAACTGGAAGCCCGCCTGCGCGGCGACGCGATCGGAGAAGAGGACGGCGAATGAGTGGAATCAAGCACAACCTGGACGAGCTGGCGCCGATCGGTCCGCTGACCGAATGGCTCGACGCCCATGTTCCCGAGCTGGGCAAGGGCCCGCTCAAGACCGCGATCCTCAGCGGCGGCACGTCGAACGTGGTGCTGACCCTGGATCGCGGCGAAGGCAGGATGGTCATGCGCCGCCCGCCGACGGTCCCGCCGCCGGGCGCGGAGAAGGGCGTGCTGCGCGAGGCGCGCATCCTGACCGCGCTCAACCAGACCGACGTGCCGCACCCGATCTGCTACGGCGCCTGCGAGGACCCGTCCGTGGTCGGCCGCCCGTTCTACGTCATGGAGATGGTCGACGGCTGGGCGCCCAACCTGCGCGACGAGAAGATCCACAACGAGCCGCCGTTCGACCGGATGCCCTACGAATACGGCATCCCCTTCGCGATCGTCGACGGGCTCATCAAGCTGGCCAATGTCGATTACGAGGCGATCGGCCTGGGCGACTACGGCAAGCCGGGCAAGTTCCTGGAACGCCAGGTCGACCGCTGGGCGGGCCAGCTCGCCACCTATCCCGAGCGTTACAAGGGTTACGAGCCGCGCAGGTTCGAAGGCTATGCCGAGACCGAGGAATGGCTGCGCCACTCCAAGATGCCGGAGGAGGTGCGCGGCATCATCCACGGCGATGTCGGCACGCCGAACATGATGTTCCAGTGGGGGCCGCCCGCGCGGCTCGCGGCGATGATCGACTGGGAGCTGTCGACCATCGGCGATCCGATGATCGACATCGCCTGGTTCACCGGCGGGATGCGCGACGAGGAGAACCCGGACAAGGCGTTCCCCACCGCGCTCAACAACCCGGCGCACTTCCCGACCAAGCAGGAGCTGGCGCGCTATTACTGCGCCGGGACCGGGCGGAATATCGAGGATTACCGTTGGTTCTCCATCCTCTCGCGGTTCAAGTCGGGCTGCCTGCTCGAATACAAGGTCGCCGCGGCCGAGGCGGGGCACCTGCCCAAGGAGACGGGCCGCTTCTTCGCGCGGATCGTCGACAACGTGTTCAAGGAAACCGCCGCCGAGATCGCGCGGATGAAATGAGATGCAACCTCCCCGGAACGGGGAAGGTTCAGGAGAGTGACATGATCGATTTCAGCGTTGAACCCGAATTCCAGGCCAAGCTCGACTGGATGGCCAAGTTCGTCCGCGAGGAGTGCGAGACGATGGACCTGCTCTGGCCCGACCAGAGCGCCAACTTCGACACCAGGAACGAGCCCGCGCGGCGGCACCTCAAGCCCTTGCAGGACCAGGTGAAGGCGCAAGGGCTGTGGGCCTGCCACCTCGGCCCGCACCTTGGCGGCCCCGGCTATGGCCAGGTCAAGCTGGCGCTGATGAACGAGATCATCGGCCGCTCCTCCTGGGCGCCGACCGTCTTCGGCACGGCCGCGCCGGACACCGGCAATGCCGAGATCCTCGCCCTGTTCGGCACGCCCGAGCAGAAGCAGCGCTATCTCGGCCCGCTGATGGCCGGGGACATCGTTTCCTGCTTCTCGATGACCGAGCCGCAGGGCGGGGCCGATCCCGGCGTCTTCACCTGCAAGGCGACGCTGGAAGGCAATGAATGGGTGATCGAGGGGGAGAAGTGGTTCTCCTCCAACGCCAAGCTGGCCGAGTTCCTGCTGGTGATCTGCGTCACCGATCCCGACAAGCCGCTGACCGAGCGGATGAGCATGTTCATCGTTCCCGCCGACACGCCGGGCATCGAGATCCTGCGCAACGTCGCCATCGCGGGTGAGCCGGATCCCGAGAACGGCCACCACGCCCATATCCGCTACAACCGGGTGAAGGTGCCGCTCGACCACATGCTGGGCGAGCGCGGCGGCGGCTTCAAGGTCGCCCAGGCGCGGCTCGGCGGCGGGCGCATCCACCATGCGATGCGCACGGTCGGCAAGTGCCAGCGCGCGATCGACATGATGCTGGAGCGCGCGGTTTCGCGCACCACGCGCGGGCGCAAGCTCGGCGATCACCAGATGGTCCAGGCCAAGATCGCCGAATCGATCATCGAGCTGGAGATGTTCCGCAACCTGGTGCTGAAGACCGCCTGGATCATCGACGAGATCGAGGCCGGGCGGATGCCGCACGGCGCCTCGCGCAACTATATCGGCATGTGCAAGGTGGCCATGGCCTCGGTCTGGATGAACGTGATCGGCAAGGCGCTGGAAATCCACGGCTCGCTCGGCATCAGCCTCGACATGCCGCTGGCCAACTGGTTCGGCGGCGGCATGGGCCTGGCCTTCGCCGACGGGCCGACCGACGTCCACAAGTCGCAGCTTGCCCGCGCCTATCTCAAGAAGGCGACGCCCGCGCCGGGCCTGTTCCCGAGCGAGCATATCCCGACCCGCACCGCCGAGGCCCTGCGCCGCTATCCCGACGCGCGGGGTTGAGCATGGACCCGCTGTTCGACTTCACCGGCAAGGTCGCGCTCGTCACCGGCGGCTCGCGCGGGCTCGGCTACCAGATGGTCAAGGCCTTGGCCGAGCGGGGGGCGGACGTCATCATCGCCAGCCGCAAGCTGGAGAACTGCGAGGCCGTGGCCGAGGAATGCCGCGCGCTGGGGCGGCAGGCCTGGGCGATCTCGGCCCATGTCGGCAAGTGGGACCAGTGCGACCGCCTGATCGAGGAGGCCTATGCCGCCGCCGGGCGGATCGACATCCTCATCAACAATGCCGGGATGAGCCCGCGGATGCCGAGCCATGAGGTGACGGAAGCCTTGTTCGATTCGGTGCTGAACCTTAACTTCAAGGGGCCGTTCCGCCTGGCCAGCCAGATCGCCAAGCGGATGTTCGACGGGGACGGCGGCTGCATCATCAACGTGACCTCCTCGGGATCGATGATGCCGCTGCCGCAGGTCGTGACCTATGGCTCGTCCAAGGCGGCGCTCAATGCGATGGGCTGCAGCCTGGCCTGGGAATATGCGCCCAAGGTTCGAGTCAACACTCTGTCCCCCGGCGCCTTCCGCACCGACATCGTCGAGGCCTGGCCCGACAAGGGGCAGGGGCCGATCCCGATCCCGCGCGGCCATGCGGCAGAGCCTGAGGACATCGTCACCGCCGCCCTGTTCCTGGCGAGCCCCGCCTCGGTCAACGTGACCGGATCGATCGTCCGCTGCGATGGAGGACAGCACTGATGACCCGCGCCGTGATCGGCCGTGAATTCGGCCCGCCCGAAAGCTATGCCCTCGAAGACTTCGCGCCCAAGTCCGTCGGACCGGGCGAGGTTCGCGTTGCGGTCAAGGCGATCGGCGTTTCCTACGTCGACGTGCTGACCGCGATGGGCAAGTACCAGGTCACCCCGCCGCTGCCCTTCATCCCCGGCAGCGAATGCGCCGGGGTGGTCGAGGAAGTGGGCGAGGGCGTGACCCACCTCGCGCCCGGCGACCGGGTGATGGGCAGCTCCTTCGGCGGCATCTTTGCCGAGGCGAACACGTTCCGCGCCTCCAGCTTCGACAAGGTGCCCGATGCCCTGAGCCTGGAGCAGGCCGCCGTGTTCAAGCCGAGCTACATGACCGGCTACCACGCCCTGGTCGACCGCGGCCGGCTGCGGGCCGGCGAGACGCTGCTGGTGCTCGGCGCGGGCGGGGCGACCGGGGTCGCCGCGATCCAGGTCGGCAAGCAGCTGGGCGCGCGGGTGATCGCCTCGGCCTCCAGCCAGGCCAAGCGCGACATCGCGCTCGCCGCCGGGGCCGACGCGGCGATCGACACCCGCAGCCCGACCTGGCGCGACGATCTCAAGGCCGCGAACGGCGGCAAGGGGATCGACGTGGTGTTCGATCCGGTCGGCGGCGACATGACCGATCCCGCCTTCCGCTCGCTGGGCTATGACGGGCGCTATCTGGTGGTCGGGTTCACCGGCGGCATCTCCTCGCTCAAGACCAACCTGCCGCTGGTCAAGACCGCCAGCCTGATCGGCGTCCAGCTCCGCGTCTCGCTGTCCGAGGAGCCGGAGAAGGCGGTGGCAGCGGCCCGCGCGATCCTCGACGGCGCGGCGCGGGGCGCGCTCGCGCCGGTGATCGGCAAGGCCTATGGGCTGGAGGACTATGCCGCCGCGATGCAGGACGCCTTCGAGGGCAGGACCGCCGGGCGGGTGGTGATGCGGGTCGGCTGAGCGCCGCCCCGGATCACGCTTCCGTCCGGGCGGGCTGCTGCACGCTGAGGATCTGGATCGGGCGCTCGGCCCCGGAGCGGTCGGGCCAGGCGATCGAGGCCCCGGCGCGCATGCCGATCAGCCCCGCGCCGAT
>CAZFPW010000059.1:0-4828 GCA_964520765.1 uncultured Novosphingobium sp. | reverse complement strand
GGTCGGGCCAGGCGATCGAGGCCCCGGCGCGCATGCCGATCAGCCCCGCGCCGATCGGCGTGAGGATGGAGATCTTGTGCTGCTCCGCGTCGGCGGCCGAAGGATAGACGAGCTGCACCGTGCGCCGCTGCCCGCTCCGCTCGTCGAGGAACTCGACGGTGGAGTGCATCGTCACGACGTCGGACGGGATCGTCTTTTCCGTGCAGAGCTTGGCGCGCTCCAGCTCGGCCAGGAGCAGCTCGCTGACCAGGGGAGAGCTGTCCTGGATGGTCAGCGCGAGGTCGGTAAGAGTGTCGGCTTCGGAAGCGATGATCGAGATGGGCGGGCGCCTGCGCGCCTTCGGCTGCTGTGACATGGTTGGGGTCCTGGGCTCGGCTCCGCCGCGGCGGGCCTCTTGGGGTCTGGTTGGGAGTGCCCCGAGCCCGGGCGAAAAGAAGCGGACCCGGGGCTAATCGCCCGCGAGCAGCTGACCGCTCTGATATCGGAAGGAGGTGAGCACGGGGGCCGACATCACGCCAAGATGGGCCGCCGCCGCCTCCGCGTCAATGGATCAAATCCTAGGACAGCGCCCGGTATTGCTGCGGGGTCATCCCGGTCCAGCGCTTGAAGGCGCGGCCGAAGCTGGTCTGCTCGCCATAGCCGAGGCGGTCGGCGATCTCGTCCAGGCTCAGCAGGCGCTGGGCGAGGTGGGTGCGGGCGAGCCGCTCGCGGTGGCCTTCCACCAGGTCGGAAAACTTCGCGCCCTCGGCCGCCAGCCGCGCCTGGAGCGTGCGGACCGACATGCCGGTCTTCTCCGCGCAGCGCTCGATCGAGCAGGAGCCGGAGGCCAGGCTGCCCCGGATGTAGCTTTCCACCCGGTCGATCACCGAGACCGAGCGGGAGGCCCGGACCTGCTCCAGATAGCCGCCGAGCAGGCGGAACAGCAGGCGGTTGGCGCTCGGCACCGGCTGGTCGAGCAGGTGGACCGAGAAGGCCACCGAATTGCGCTCGCTGCGGGGCAGGACGCGGCAGCCCAGCGCGCTTTCCAGCTCGGGCATGTCGCTGGGGCGGGTATCGGCCGAAAGGCTGACCCAGGCCGGCTGGAAGCCCGGCCCGCCCATCGCCTGCATCAGCTTCACGTTGAGCATGGCCGCCTGGTAGTTCGCCTGGTCGTTGACGCCGAGGTCGTGGTTGACCAGCCAGGTCAGCTCCGCCGTCTCGCGCCCTTCCATCAGCACCACCTCGCAGTCCGGCGCGTGGACCACCGGCAGATAGTCGATCAGGCAGCGGATGCCGGCGCGCACCGTGGGGGCGGAGCGGCACAGCGCGGTCACGCAGCCGAACACCTCCGGGTCCTGGGTGGTCGAAAGGTGCAGGCCGAACAGCGGATCGTCGAACACCGTGCTGCAATATTCGAGTACGTCGGCCACCTGCTGGGGCGCGACCAGGCTTTCGGGATCGGTCAGGACGCGCGGCTCCAGCCCGTGCTTCTCGACGATCCCGCGCGCGTCGCGGCCGAACGAGCGGGCGACCTGGGCCAGCCCGGCGAAGTTCGCGGCGCGGACCTGGCCGCCCTGGGGCGGCAGGTCCAAGGGGCCGTCGAGGCTGAAGAAGCTGGCTTCGCTCATCCTTGGTTCCTTCATCAACGGGACTCATTGTAGCGGATGGTTCGCACGGCAGCCAGCATCCCATATCGAAGCCTGTGCGTCTCCTGCCGATACCGCGCTTGCCTGCTATGGCACTCGGCCCGGCAAATGGGAGAGAAGCCGATGGTCACGATTGCCGATCACAAACGCGAAGCCGAACAGCATGTCCTCTACGAAAAGGACCCGAAGACCCGTATCGCGACGATCACCCTCGATCGCCAGGACAAGCACAACACCGCCACGATCGGCATGCGCGCCCGCTTCGGCGAGCTGGTCCACAAGGCCAACATCGACGACGAGGTGAAGGTGCTGGTCATCCGCGGGGCGGGGGACAACTTCGGCTCGGGCGGCGACCTCGACGAGCATGGCGACCTCTACCTGAGCCCCAAGCCGGGCGACGGCTTCCTGGTCGACCTGGAGATCGACGATCCGGACGTGAAGTATCCGCCGCCGGGCTCGTTCCGCTACCTCCACGGCCTGACCGACTATTACGCCAAGGCGCGCTCGGGCAACCGGCCGCTGCAGGAATTCAAGAAGATCTCGATCATCGAGGCCAAGGGCTATTGCTACGGCTGGCACTTCTATCAGTGCGCCGACGCCGACATCATCGTCTCCTCGGACGATGCCCTGTTCGGCCACCCCTCGTTTCGCTACGCCGGCTGGGGCCCGCGCATGTGGCAGTGGCTGGAAACGGTCGGCCTGCGCCGGTTCTCCGAGATGCTGTTCACCGGCCGTCCGTTCGAGGCCGAGGAGCTGAAGGTCGCCGGCTTCGTCAACTCGGTGGTGTCCCGCGACAGGCTTGAGGCGGAGACCGCCAAGTACGCCCACGCCTGCTCGATCACCCGCCCGACCGACGTGGTCGTCGCGCAGAAGACCTTCATCGAGGCCTACAAGCAGTACCGCGGCGAATACTTCGGCTCGCTGCTGACCGGCTGGCTCGAAGGCATGCTGCCGCTGATGAAGGACGACGCCGACGGCGACGTGAACCTGGGCAAGGACAGCACCTTCCAGCAGGGCATCGGCAAGGTCGTGAAGAACAACGACCTGAACTATCCGCCCGAATGGCGCTTGAGCAAGAAGGGCCGCCAGGGCTGAACCCCAAGATCCTCCCCGTTTCCGCGCAAGCGGGAATGGGGAGGGGGACCGCGACGGCGCAGCTGTCGTGGTGGAGGGGTAGGACAGCGCGATTCCCCCTCCGTCATTCGCTTGCAGCGAATGCCACCTCCCCATTCCGCTGCGCGAAACGGGGAGGAGCTGGGCGCGTTTCCTCGTCGTCCCAGCCTCCCCTGCACCAAATGCAGATGTCCCTGCGCGGCCTGCTTGGAGCTTCTCCGCCACGACATTACCTTCCCAGTCAATAAGCCGAGCCGAATCGGCGCGCCTTCAGAGGCAAAACGGGAGAAGCCACATGGCCGAGATGCTCTTTACCTTCGACCGCCGGAACTACCGCGAATGCCAGGCCCTGTTCCGGGGCGAGCGCGACCAGGAATATTATCGCGGCGATTTCCGCATCGAGGATGCGTCGGTGATCGACGTGCGGTCGGAGCGCAAGGCGGTCGGCCCGATCTCGATCATCAAGCAGCGTTCCGCCACCAACCTGTCGTTCCGCCGCACCCGCCAGCATATCCGCGAGGACGCGACCGACCTGTCCGTGCTGTGGTTCGTCAAGCACGGCAGCCTGGTCTTCTCCAACCAGTGCGGCAACAAGGTGGCCCAGCCCGGCGACTTCGCGATCACCCGGTCGATGAGCCCGTTCTTCATCGAATGCCGCACCGATGCCGACGCCGTGCACGAGGTGCTGCACGTCACCGTGCCGACCCACATCCTGCGCGCGCATATTCCCCACGATTTCAGCAACGGCCTGTTCATGCCGCTGGCGCGGGCGGAAATGGCGATCGCCGAGAACATCCTGACCGACGTGTTCGAGGACGACGGCGGCCTCTCCGAGGAATCGACCCGCGTGCTGGTGGAAACGGCCCTGGCGCTGATCGGCAATGCGGTGAAGGCCAGCGACGAGGCCGCGCCCGGCCGCCAGACCATCGCCGACCGCCGCCTGGCCGAAGTCCTGCGCTTCATCGAGGTCCACCTGTCGGACCCGCAGCTTTCGACCGCGATGGTCGCCAAGGGCTGCGGCATTTCCCCGCGCTACCTGTCCTTCCTGCTGCGGCTCAAGGGCACCTCGTTCTCCGAGCTGGTGTGGGAGCAGCGGCTGGACAAGGCGCGCACCTGGCTTTCGGCCAGCGATCCGCGCGACATCTCGATCAGCGAGATCGCCTATGGCGTCGGCTTCAAGAGCCCGGCCCATTTCAGCCGCATGTTCAAGCGGGTGTTCAAGCTGAACCCGCGCGAGTTCCGCAGCGAGGTCCACGGCGGGGTGCTGAACCCGGCCGACGGCTATGAGGAAGTCGCGGAAGGCACCCTGCTGCAATAGCGGCCGCAATAGCGCGTCGTCCCGGGCCTGACCCGGGACCGCTGTCCTCGTCGATGCGACCTAAAGCCCAGCCGCCAGCGGCCCCGGGTCAAGCCCGGGACGACCCGGTTCCTTACCGGTCAACTGGCGGGGCAGGGCGGTGCATCGCCTTCGGCCGCACATTCTCTAAACCGGACCCGACCCGTTCCTCCCGAGCGAAGTCGAGGGACCAGTTCGAGCGGAGCGAACACCGAGAGCGCGAAGCCCCGCTTGCGTTCGGCATACTCCCTCGACCTCGCTCGGGCCGAACGGAGAGGTGGGACCAAGGATAGCCGCATGACCAAGACCGTCGTCACCCTGGGCGACAAGTACAGCCAGCCTTCCGGGCAGGTCATGCTCTCCTCGCTCCAGGGCGTGGTGCGGCTGATGCTGGACCAGGCGCGGCGCGACCGGGCGGCGGGGCTGAAGACCGCGGGTTATGTCACCGGCTATCGCGGCTCTCCGATCACCACGCTCGACGCACAGCTCTGGGCCGCCGAGAAGCTGCTGCAAGAGCATGACATCCGCTTCGAGCCCGGCCTGAACGAGGAACTGGCGGCGACCAGCCTGCGCGGCACGCAGGAGCTGCCCGCCTTCGGCCGCCCTCGCGTCGATGGGGTCTTCGCCCTGTGGTACGCCAAGGGCGTCGGGGTCGACCGGGCGATGGAAGCGCTCAAGCTCGACAATTTCGGGGGGACGTCGGCCCAGGGCGGCGTGCTGGTGCTGGCGGGGGACGACCATGCGGCCAAGTCCT
>CAZFPW010000058.1:5641-12326 GCA_964520765.1 uncultured Novosphingobium sp. | reverse complement strand
CCGCGCGTGTCGGAGAGGAACTCGCCGTGGTAGCCGATCAGGCCGCGCGACGGGGCGGAGAAGGTGATGCGGGTCTTGCCGCCGCCCGAGGGGCGCATGTCGGTCATCTCGGCCTTGCGCTGGTTCATCTTGTCGACGACCGTGCCCGAGTGCTCGTCGTCCACGTCGATCACCACGGTTTCATAGGGCTCGGTGCGGTTGCCGTTCTCGTCGGTGCCGAACAGCACGCGCGGGCGGCTGATGCCCAGCTCGAAGCCTTCGCGGCGCATGGTCTCGATCAGCACGCCGAGCTGAAGCTCGCCGCGGCCGGCCACCTCGAAGCTGTCCTTGTCGGCGCTTTCGGTGATCTTGATCGCGACGTTGCTCTCCGCCTCGCGGAACAGGCGGTCGCGGATCATGCGGCTCGTCACCTTGTCGCCCTCGCGGCCGGCCATCGGGCTGTCGTTGACGGCGAAGCGCATGGAGAGGGTCGGCGGATCGATCGGCTGGGCCTTGATCGGCTCGCTGACCGTGGTGTCGGCGATGGTGTTGGCGACGGTCGCGACCGTCAGGCCCGCCAGGGAGATGATGTCGCCGGCGCGGGCTTCCTCCACCGGAACCCGGTCCAGCCCGCGGAAGGCCATGAGCTTGGAGGCGCGGCCGGTTTCGAGCACCTTGCCGTCGGCGTCGAGCGCGTGGATCGGCTGGTTGACCTTGACCGTGCCCGACTGGACCCGGCCGGTGAGGACGCGGCCGAGGAAGTTGTCGCGATCGAGCAGGGTGACAAGGAACGAGAACGGGGCGTCCGGGTCGAGCGCGGGCGGCGGCACGTGATCGACGATCTTCTGGAACAGCGGCTCCAGCGTGCCCGAGCGCAGGCTGGGGTCCTCGTTGGCATAGCCGTTGCGGCCCGAGGCGTAGAGCACCGGGAAGTCGAGCTGCTCGTCCGTGGCGTCGAGCGTGACGAACAGGTCGAACACCTCGTCCAGTACTTCCTGGATGCGCTCGTCCGGGCGGTCGACCTTGTTGACCACCACGATCGGGCGCAGGCCCAGGGCGAGCGCCTTGCCGGTGACGAACTTGGTCTGCGGCATCGCGCCTTCCGAGCTGTCGACCAGCAGGATCACGCCGTCGACCATCGAGAGGATGCGCTCCACCTCGCCGCCGAAGTCGGCGTGGCCGGGGGTGTCGACGATGTTGATCCGCGTGGCCTTCTCCGGCGCGCCCGCCGGGGCCCACTCGACCGAGGTCGGCTTGGCCAGGATGGTGATCCCGCGCTCCTTCTCGAGGTCGTTGGAATCCATCGCCCGCTCCTCGACCCGCTGGTTGTCGCGGAAGGTGCCGGACTGGCGGAAGAGCTGGTCGACCAGGGTGGTCTTGCCGTGGTCGACGTGGGCGATGATCGCGATATTGCGAAGCTGCGTATTTTGGGCGGCTGACATGGGCTGCGCGTTCTGGGCGGCGGACATGGGAGGCTTTCGTTAGGGGAGTGGCGCTTGTTGCGCCGCAACATAGTGGCGCGCGCCCTACTCGAAACAGGGCGCGGGAGCAAGCGGCGCGGCCCGCTTCGCCAAGCGGAAGCGCGAAGGACGCCCCATAGGGGCCGGGCGCGGCCGGGGGCGATCTCCCGTCTTTTCCGGTCGGGCGGTATCGGGAGAAAAGCGCAATGAAAAATGCCCGCGGAAGCAGGTGTGCCAAGAAGGCCACGGCATTTTCCCCCGAAATGGAGAGGCCGTAATTGTCATTGTGTGAAAATTAAGGAAATCATATGATTCCATCGCACAGAAAACAGGGGGCAGGTTGAGCGGGGCGGGCTGAAATCCAGCGCATATCCGGCACTCAGGTCTCCAAACAGGGAAAGGCAGTCGCGACCATGAAGTATATGCTTCCGGTAACCATCCGTGCAGCGCTCTACGCCGGTGCTTCCTTTGCGTGCATCGGCGCCACTTCCGCGGCTTTCGCCCAGGAGGACGAGGCTCAGCCCGCCACCGACATGCCGGCCGCCGGCGAAGGCAACGAGATCGTCGTCACCGCGACCAAGCGTGAGCAGACGCTTCAGGAGATCCCGGTCGCGGTTTCGGTCACCACGGCCGAGACGATCGAGCGCGCGCAGATGCGCGACCTCAAGGATCTCAGCTCGGTCGTCCCCTCGCTCCGCGTGGCCGAGCGTCAGGCCTCGGCCCAGACCAACTTCTTCATCCGCGGCTTCGGCAACGGCGCAAACAATGCCGGCATCGAGCCCTCGGTCGGCGTGTTCATCGACGGCGTCTACCGTTCGCGCTCCGCCGCCCAGATCGCGGACTTGCCCGACGTCCAGCGGGTCGAGGTCCTGCGCGGGCCGCAGTCGACCCTGTTCGGCAAGAACGCGAGCGCGGGCGTCATCTCGATCGTCACGCAGAAGCCGAAGTTCACCTTCGGCGGCAATGTCGAGGCAAGCTACGGCAACCTCAACGCGGTGGTGCTGAAGGGCCTGGTCACCGGCCCGCTGAGCGAGAACGTGGCCGCCTCGATCGCGGCCGGCTACAACCGTCGCGACGGCTACAACCACGATCTCGGCACCGGCAACCGCACCAACGACCGCAACCGCTGGTTCGTGCGCGGGCAGCTGCTGTTCGAGGGCGACAGCGGCCTGTCGGTCCGGCTGATCGGCGACTACGGCAAGATCGACGAGAAGTGCTGCGGCGTGGTCAACGTCCAGCTCGGCCCGCGTACCGGGGTGCTGACGGGCCCGCTGATCGGCGGTCAGGTCAACAGCCCGGCCCAGCGGTTCGACAACGTGGTCTACAACAACTTCGATTCGACCAACAAGATCGAGAACTACGGCATTTCCGGCCAGATCGACTATGAGGTCGGCCCGATCAAGCTGACCTCGATCACCGCCTATCGCAAGGTCAACGCCGAGACCGATCAGGACTCCGACTTCAGCAGCGCGCCGCTGCTCGCCCGCAACTGGCAGGACCTCGGCATCACCACCTTCACCCAGGAATTCCGCGCCTCGGCGACCATCCTCGACAAGGTCAGCGCCCTGCTCGGCGTCTATTACTTCAACGAGAAGATCGACCAGCGTAACGAGCTTCTCTGGGGCTCGGCGGCGCGGACCTATGCCAACTTCCTGGTCCAGGCCGGGTCGGACTGCGGCCTGAGCCTTTACGCCGGCCCCTGCCTGCTTCCGGGCAACCCAACGGTTCCAGCACCGCTCGATCAGACGCTGGGCTTTCTCGATTTCCTGAACGATGGCGGGCCGGCAGGGCGATACGTCAACCAGTTCTTCCAAGAGGGACGGGGCCAGAATCAGCGATTCAGCCTCAAGAACGAAGCCTTCTCGATCTTCGGTCAACTCGATGTCGAGGTCGTCGATCGCCTGACCCTGACCGGCGGCATCAACTACACCCACGACAAGAAGCGTTACACGGTCAACGGAACCACCAGCGATCCGTTTTCCCAGATCGACTTCAATGCGCCGCAATATGCGACGCTGCGAACCCAACTGCTTGTCGCGGGCGCCATGGCGCAGGGGCTGACCTTGGCCCAGGCCCAGGCCTATGCCGCCGCGCCGGCTTCGGCCGGCCGGCCGCCCCGGTTCAACGATCCCGAGGAGAACCCGCTGAACGCGCTGCTGCCGCTGCAGTACATGCCGGCTCTCGTGACCGTTCCGAACGGACTGGAGAACGGGCGGCTGAGCGACAACAACGTCTCGTTCACCGCGCGGCTCGCCTACGATCTCAACGACAATCTCAACGTCTATGCGGCCGTTGCGACCGGGTACAAGGCGAGTTCGATCAACCTTTCGCGCGATACCCGGCCCGGCGGCCGCTCCGCCCGCCCGGAGAAGTCCACGGTCTATGAGCTGGGGGTCAAGGGCAACTGGCCGATCGGCTCGTTCAACATGGCCGTGTTCAAGCAGTCGATCCGCGACTTCCAGTCGAACATCTTCATCGGCAGCGGCTTCTTCCTCGGCAATGCCGAGAAGCAATCGACCTGGGGCGTCGAGTTCGAGGGCACGATCAGGCCGGCGAAGGGTCTGACCCTGGGCGTCGCGGTGACCTACCTCAATCCGAAGTACGACCTGTTCACCAATTCGGCCTTCGGCGTCGCCACGGGCGTCCGCCCCGCCGACATCCCCGAATGGTCGGGCACCTTCAGCGCCCAGTACGATCACGAGCTTGCCAACGGCGACCGCGTGATCCTGCGCGGCGACTTCCACTTCGAGAGCGAGGTCCAGGTGGTCGAGGGCCTGCCGGCGTTCATCCTCAGGAACAACCGGCTTACCGACAACGTCCTGCCCGGCGGCTATCAGGCCGGGCTCGACGCGGCCAAGCCCTTCACCCGCCAGGTGGAAGAACTGAGCGCCTCGATCACCTATGCCATGCAGAACGGGCTGGAACTGACGGCCTGGGGCCGCAACCTCACCAATGACCGCTATATCAATACGGTCTTCGATTCACCGGCCCAGGTGGGTTCGGTCTCGGCCTATACCAACCAGCCGCGGACCTATGGCGTCTCGGCCCGCTTCCGCTGGTAGGCGGCGCAGGCAGGATCACGTAAAAGGGGGCCGCGCGCCCCCTTTTTTGTTTTGTGAATTATAGATTGCAAATCCGGCGTGTGCGGGTGGCAACCTATCCCTGGTTTCCCCATCCGCTCAGCCTGAGCGGGAGTAGGGGGGGAATGCGGGCAGCCGTACGCCACCGTGTTTGCAAACGATATAATCGTCTTTTGTTTGCCGGGCGGGGCGTTATGTGATGCGGTCGGGCGATTGCAAGGAGGGGCACGCAATGCATTGGATGATCCTGCCGTATCGCCGCTATTTCGAGTTCAGCGGCCGGTCCCGGCGCAAGGAATACTGGTGGTTCGCGGTGTTCATCACCGTCGTGCTGATGGTCCTGGTCATGGCCGTGATCGGCACGATGTTCGGCCTGATCCAGCAATTCAGCCAGAACCCGGAGGCGCTGTTCCGGGCGATCAGTTCCGGTTCGTGGACCCTGCTGGGGCTGACGATGCTGTTCCTGCTGGTCTCGCTCATCCCGATGCTGACGGTGCAGGTGCGGCGCCTGCACGATCTCGGTGTCTCGGGCTGGTGGTATCTGGCCTATGTGTTCGGGGACGTGGCGCTCGACGAGGTGCCGAATATCGGCACCGGCCTGAACTCCCTGCTCAGCCTGGGCTGGATCGTGTGGATGTTCTTCCCCGGCACCAAGGGGCCGAACAAGTATGGCGAAGACCCCAAGGACCCGGTGAACGCCGAAATATTCGCTTAGAGTTCACGGAGCGCCTGGGCCGGCTTGGCCCGCAGCAGCGGCAGCGAGCCGGCCAGGGCGAAGGCGAGGACGAGGGCCAGCCCGGCCGCCAGGACGCCGAGCACGGTGGGCCAATGGGGCAGCCAGTCGAACTCGAAGAGCTGGGTCACGATGCCCCAGCCGAGCAGGGTGCCCAGCACCAGCGCGACCAGCGCCAAGACGGCCGCCAGCACCCCGTATTCTGCCAGTTGCAGCAGCAGGAGCTGGCGCCGGCTCGCGCCTAGCACGCGCAGGATCACGTTGTCGTAGAGTCGGCTGGCGCGCGCCGCGGCGATCGCGCCGAGCAGGACGGCGACGCCGGCCAGCACCGTGACCGAGGCCGCGGCGAGGATCGCCAGGCTCATCTGCGTGAGCAGCGCGCGGGCGTCGCGCAGCAGGCCGCCGGTCTCGATCACCGAGCTTGAGGGGAAGGCGCGGACCAGGCGTTGCAGCAGGTCGGTCCTGGGCGTGCCGACGGGCAGGTCGACCATCGCGGCGAAGTTGTGCGGCGCGTCCTGGAGCGCGTTGGGCGAGAAGACCAGGACATAGTTGAAACCCATCGAATCCCAGTCGATCCGCCGGAAGGAAGCGATCGTCGCGGTGCGCTCGACGCCGAGCACGCCGATGGTCAGCCGGTCGCCCAGCCTGAGCCCCACGGCCTCGGCCAGCCGCTCGTCGACCGAGACCAGCGGCGGCCCGGCATAGTTCGTGGGCCACCACTTGCCGGCGGTCACGGTGTTTCCTTCCGGCACCGTGTCGGCATAGGTCAGCCCGCGCTCGCCGCGCAGGGCCCAGCCGCCTTCGGGAATGTCCTTGAGATCGGCGGTGCGGGTCATGCCGCCTTCCGGGCCATAGGCTAGGATCGCCCCGCGCAGGGCCGGAATCGCGCGAATCTGCGCCTGCGGGGCGAGGGTGCGCACCGCGCCTTCGAACTCGCCGACGCGGGCCTTGGGAATGTCGAGCACGAAATAGTCGGGGGCCTTGGCGGGCACGCGGCTCAGGATATTGGCGTCGAGACTGGTCTGGACCGCCGCCAGCAGCACGAAGGCCGACAGCCCGAAGCCGAGCGCCGTCACCAGCGCCCCGGTCTGCGCGCCCGGCCGGTGGAGGTTGCCGAGCGCCGCGCGCAGCAGCGGATCGCGCGGGCGGGGCAGGCGGGCGGCGGCGCGACGGATCGCCCGGCCGAGGCCGAAGAGCAGCAGGAGTACGCCCGCCGCTCCGGCCAGGAACAGAGCCGTGGTCGCCAGCCGTGTCGCGCTCGCCAGCGAGAGCGCGACGATCGCGGCCAGGCCCAGGCCCACGGGCAGCATCGCGTCCTTGCTCCGGCCGGCCAGCGGCGCGATCCGCGCCCGCATCAGGGCCATGGCGGGAAAGGCGCGGGCGCGCAGGAGCGGCGGCGCGGCGAAGACCAGCGCGACGAGCAGGCCATAGGC
>CAZFPW010000058.1:0-5541 GCA_964520765.1 uncultured Novosphingobium sp. | reverse complement strand
ACCGCCAGTTCGATGTCGCCGCCCAGGATCGCGCGGCCGCGCGTCGCCAGCTCGCGCTCGATCGTGCCGGTCAGCGTGCCGATCGCCGCGATCGCGCCGACGCCCAGGAACAGGCAGACCAGCAGCAGCCGCAGCCCCCGGAAGCGCGCGGAAAGGTCGCGGCGGGCGATCCGCCAGGCGACGGGCCAGGGCAGCGATGCGCTCACGCCGCGGTGTCGCTCGCGATCCGGCCGTCGGCCAGCGTCACCACGCGCTCGCAGCGCTGGGCCAGCTCGGTGTCGTGGGTGATCATGATCAGCGTCGCGCCGGTCTGCGCGCGGCGGGCGAAGAGCAGGTCGATGATTCCGTGCCCCGTCGCCGCGTCGAGGTTGCCGGTGGGCTCGTCCGCGAAGATCAGCGAGGGGCGGGGCGCCGTGGCGCGGGCGATGGCGACGCGCTGCTGCTCGCCGCCGGAAAGCTGGGCGGGATAGTGGCCGAGCCGGTGCCCCAGGCCGACCGCCGCCAGCTCGTCGCGGGCGATGCCGAGCGGGTCGGCGCTGCCGGCCAGCTCCAGCGGCGTCGCGACGTTCTCCAGCGCGGTCATGGTCGGGAGCAGGTGGAAGGCCTGGAGCACGATGCCGATCCGGCCGCGCCGGGCGCGGGCGAGGTCGTCCTCGCTCAGCGTCGCGAAGTCCTGCCCGGCGACGCTGAGCGTCCCGCCACTCGCCCGGTCGAGCCCAGACAAGACCGCCATCAGCGAGCTTTTGCCCGAGCCGGAAGGGCCGAGCAGCGCCAGGGTCTGGCCCTGCGGCACGACAAGGTCGATGCCCTTGAGGATTTCCACCGCGGCCGCGCCGGAGCCGAGCGTCAGGGTGAGGTCTTGCGCGATTATCGCAGGCGGCGGCGCGTCCAGGGGGCTTGTCACGGCGCGGGGATGGCATAGCTAGGGAGCCTCGGGCAAGGAGACAGGTGTATGAAATTGTACGGGGTTGCGCTGGTCGGCCTGCTGCTGCTCGGCGGTTGCGGCGGCGAAGGAAACGCGCCCGATGCCCGCCCGAGCGCTCCGGCGAGCGAGAATGCCGACGCTCCGCCGGAGATTCCCGTTGTCGGGGAAGAGCGCCGCATCCTGGCAGTGGGGGACAGCCTGTTCGCCGGCTATGGTCTTCAGCCGGGCGAGGGCTATCCCGAGAAGCTCGAGGCCGCCCTGCGCGCCAGGGGGATCAATGCGCGGATCGCCAATGCCGGCGTCTCCGGCGATACGACCGCCGGCGGGCTCCAGCGCCTGGCCTTCACCCTCGACAACCAGCCGCGCAAGCCGGATCTCGTCGTCATCAGCCTGGGCGGCAACGACATGCTGCGCGGCCTTCCGGCCAGCGAGACGCGCGCGAACCTCGACACGATCCTGACCGAGCTGGACAAGCGGGGGATCAAGGCCCTGCTGCTCGGCATGCTCGCCGCGCCGAACCTGGGCAAGGACTATGCCGGCCAGTTCGATCCGATCTATCCGGCCCTGGCGAAGAAGCACGGCGCCGCGCTGGTCCCGTTCTTCCTCCAGGCGGTGATCGACAAGCCGGAACTGCGCCAGGCCGATCGCATCCATCCGACGAAACAGGGTATCGAGGAACTCGTGGCCGCCACCGCGGTTGACGTGGCAAAGGCGCTGCCTCCATTGGCCGGCGGGTCGCCGCGATAATCAAGAGACCAGGCATGACCAGAATCACTCCCGTCATTCTCTGCGGCGGCAGCGGCACGCGACTCTGGCCGCGCAGCCGGGCGAGCAAGCCCAAGCCGTTCCTGCCGCTGGTCGGGGACCGGACCCTGTTCGAGCAGGCCCTGCTCCGCTGTGGCGAGGCGGCGCACTTCGATCCCGCCGTGGTGGTGACCGGCAAAGCCCATCTCGAGCACGTCGAAAGCCAGCTTTGCGGCGTTCCCGGCGCGCGGGTGATCGTCGAGCCGGCGGCCAGGAACACGGCCGCCGCGATCGCGCTCGCCGCCCTGCGCCTGCCGGAGGACGAGGTCATGCTGGTCTGCCCCAGCGACCACCACATCGCCGATTGCGAAGCCTTTTCCGCCGCCGCCCGCGCCGCCGCCGCGCTCGCCGCCGAGGGCTGGCTGGTGTCGTTCGGGATCGAGGCCAGGTCGCCCGAGACGGGCTTCGGCTATCTCCGCCGGGGGGAGGCCGTGGGGCCGCACGGGTTCAAGGTCGCCCAGTTCATCGAGAAGCCCGACCTTGCCCGCGCCGAGAGCTTCCTGGCCGAGGGCGGCTATGCCTGGAACGGCGGGATCTTCGCCTTTCGGGTGGGGACTTTCCTCGACGAGCTGAAAGCCCATCGGCCCGCCCTGTTCGACGCCGTCAAGCGCTCCGTCGAGGAGGGCACGGCCGACGGCCACCGCTTCCACCCCCAGGCGCAGGCCTTTGCCGAAATCGAAGGCGAATCCGTCGACTATGCGGTGATGGAGAACACGGCGAAGGCCGCCATGGTCCCGGCCGACATGGGTTGGTCGGACATCGGCAACTGGCAGGCGCTCCACGTCGCCCGCGACCGGAACGAGGACGGCAACGCCGTCAGCGGCGAGGCGGAACTGGTCGACTGCCGCAACGTCCTGGTGGAAAGCGACGGGCCGCGCGTCTCGGTGATCGGCCTGACCGACGTGATCGTCGTGGTCGACGGCAACGACGTGCTGGTGACCACCGCCGCCGGCGCGCAGAAGGTCGGCGAGCTTTCGGGAGCCGTCAACCAATGACGGCGGCGCTGCCCACTCGCGAGGTCGCCAAGCCCTGGGGGCGCGAGAGGTTGCCGGCGCCGTTCGATGTCTCCAGGCCCGAAAGGATCGGTGAAATCTGGTTCGAGCCGCCCGCCGCGCTTGGCGAGCTGCTGGTGAAATACATCTTCACCAGCGAGAACCTTTCGGTCCAGGTCCACCCCAGCGACGCTCAGACGCAGGCCAGGGGCCTGGGCCGCCAGGGCAAGGAGGAATGCTGGCTGGTGATCGATGCCGAGCCGGGCGCCAGGCTCGGGATCGGCTTCAACGCCCCGATCGATGCCGCAACCATGCGCGCCGCTGCGCTCGACGGCTCCATCGAGGGACTGATGACCTGGCATCCCGTGGCGCGGGGCGACTTCTTCTATATCCCGGCCAACACGGTCCACGCGATCGGCGCGGGGATCAGCCTGATCGAGGTCCAGCAGAACAGCGACATCACCTATCGCCTCTACGACTATGGCCGCCCGCGCGAGCTGCATCTCGACGAAGGCATGGCGGTGGCCAAGGGCGAGCCCTATCCGCCTTCGCTGCACTATCGCCTGGCAGAGCACGGCAATGCGCAACTGGTCGAGGGGCCGTATTTCCGGCTCGACCGGGTGGCGGGCCGGCCCGAGGTCGCGGTGCGGACCCACTACGGCATCGGCCCCTTGCTGGTGATCCCGCTCGAAGGCGAGGCGCGCATCGCGGGCGAGGCGATCGCGCCGGGAAGCTGCGGGCTGGCGGCGGGAATCGATACGGTGGAGTTCGCGCCGGACGGCCTCAGCCTGATCACGCAGCCGATCGCGGGCTAGGACAGCCGCTCGACCGCTCCGTCGCTGACCCGCCAGATCGCCGCCTCGGCTTCGATCGCGGCGAAGGGGGCCAGTTCGGTGCCGGTCATCCACACCTGCGCCGGCCCTTCGCGCAACCGCGCGAACAGCGCCTCGCGCCTGACCGGATCGAGGTGCGCCGCCACCTCGTCGAGCAGCAGCAGGCGCGGCCGCTCCAGGCCCAGCAGGCCCGAGTGGGCCAGGGTGATGGCGATCAGCATGGCCTTCTGCTCGCCGGTCGAGCATTCGGCGGCCGGCTGGCCCTTGCCGGCCATGCTCACCGCCAGTTCGTCGCGGTGCGGGCCGACCAGGGTGCGCTGCGCGGCCCGGTCGCGACGGCGGCTTTCGGCAAGGGCTGTCGCCAGTTCCTCGCGGTCGACCGGCCCGCCGGCCTGGTAGGTGAGGGCGGGGCGGGCGAAGGGCTGCTCGGGCAATACCGCCAGGGCCGCCCCCAACCGTTCGACCAGCCGCTCCCGGGCCTGGGCCACGGTCGCGCCGGCCTCGGCCAGTTGGGCCTCGATCGCGTCGAGCCAGCGCGGATCGGGTTCCGCATCGTCGCCCAACAGCCTGTTGCGTTCGCGCAGGGCCGTTTCCAGCCGCGTCGCGTTGCGGGCATGGCCTGGCTCGACCGCCAGGACCAGCCGGTCGAGGAACCGCCGCCGCGCGCCCGCGCTGTCGGTGAAGAGCCGGTCCATCGCCGGGGTCAGCCAGCCGACGCTGAGCCATTCGCCCAGGCTCACCGCGGCGGCTTCGGCCTGGTTGATCGAGACGATCCGGCGTCCCGGCCGCTCGGGCGAGACTCCGGTGCCGAGCCGTAGGCCCTCGCCAAGCTGGGCGCTGATCGCGAAGCCGCCGTCGCCGCCTTGCGCGGGCATGTCGGCCAGCGCCGCGCGGCGCAGCCCGCGGCCGGGCGCGAGCAGCGAGAGCGCCTCCAGCACGTTGGTCTTGCCCGCGCCGTTATCGCCCACCAGCAGGTTGAACCGGGCCGTCCCCGCGATGGTGCTCGCGCGATGGTTGCGGAAGTTCGTCAGGAGGATGCGGTCGAGGGGCACTTCGTGGGCGTCAGACGGAGTCCGTCTTCGCGAAGGGCGAGAACTCGATGTCCGTATCGAACACGTCCACGCCCTCGCGCGCCTTGAGCCAGCCGACCGCGGCATAGGTCACGGGGGTCAGCACGGCCTCCCATGTCACCTTGAGCAGCCAGTTGGTGACCATCACCGTGATGACCGAGCTTGTTTCCCACACGCCGAGGAAGGCGATCGGATAGAACAGCGCGCTGTCCGCCGCCTGGCCGAACACGGTGGAGCCGATCGTCCGGCTCCACAGGTGCTTGCCCTTGGTCCAGATCTTCATCTTGGCGAGGATGAAGGCGTTGACGAACTCGCCCGCCCAGAAGGCGATGACCGAGGCGAGGACGATCCGCCAGGTGCTGCCGAAGACGGAGACATAGGTGGATTGGCAGACCGTGCCGGCGTCCGTCGCCTTGACCAGGCCGGCGAACAGCGGATCGCTGCTGGAGGCGCAGCCCCATTCCGGATCGGGCGGCATGGCGACGACGACATAGCTCATGAAGGCCATGAACAGCAGCGCGAAGAAGCCCATCCACACGCAGCGCCGGGCGTTGGCATAGCCATAGACCTCGGTCATGATGTCGCCGATCACGTAGGACACGGGGAAGAACAGGATGCCCGCGCCGAAGGTGAAGCCCCAGACGGTGGCGAGCTTGGCCGCGCCGATCAGGTTCGACAGCAGCAGGATCGCGACGAAGGCCGCCATCACGTAGTCGAAATAGCGAAAGTGCCGACGCGCGCCGGTACTGCCCTCGATGCGGGAAAGCGGCTGATCCATGGGGATGAATGCCTAGCGCGGTTTGCGCGCGGCGCAAGTCGTGCCTATTGAAAGCGGATCGCGCGCCTGTAGTTCAACTGGATAGAGCACGAGCCTTCTAAGCTTGGAGTTGCAGGTTCGAGTCCTGCCAGGCGCGCCA
>CAZFPW010000057.1:2266-12357 GCA_964520765.1 uncultured Novosphingobium sp. | reverse complement strand
CCTTCTCGATGCCTTCGCCGAGCTGGAAGCGGACGTAGTCCTTCAGCACGATCTTGGTGCCGGCGGCCTTGCCGGCCTGCTCGACGACCTGGGCGATCGGGGTCTTGTTGTCCATGACGAAGACCTGGCTGAGCAGGGCGTTGTCCTTGGCGAACTTGGCGGCGGCGCCGTCGGCGCGCTTGGCCAGGATGTCCGCGGGGATTTCCTTGCCGCTCTTGGCCGCTTCCTCGACCGCCTTTTCCAGGGCGATCTTGCGCTCGCGCTCAAGCACCACGGGGTCGAGGTCGTCGGCCGACAGCGCCTGCGGGAAGGCCGCGGCGATGTGCATGGCGATCTGCTTGCCGAGCGGTTCGAGCACGTCGGCGCCCGCCTCGCTCTCCAGCGCGACCAGCACGCCGATCTTGCCGAGGTTCGGCGCGGCGGCGTTGTGCATGTAGGGGACGACCACGCCCGAAGAGACCGCGACGGTCTTCATGCGGCGGACCTGCTGGTTCTCGCCGATCGTGGCGACGTTGTTGGTCAGCTTGTCGGCAACCGTCCCGCCATCGGGATAGGCGGCGGCCTTGAGCGCCTCGACATCGTCCGCCGACTGGCCGAGGGCGACCTCGGTGGTCTTGCGCACGAAGTCCTGGAACTGGTCGTTCTTGGCGACGAAGTCGGTCTCGGAGTTCACCTCGACCGCGACGCCCTTGGTGCCCGAGACGGCGACGCCGACCAGGCCCTCGGCCGCGGTGCGGCTGGACTTCTTGGCGACGGCGGCCAGGCCCTTGGCGCGCAGGCTGTCGACCGCGGCCTCGAAATCGCCGCCCGTCTCGTCGAGGGCCTTCTTGCAATCCATCATGCCGGCGCCGGTGCGCTCGCGCAGGTTCTTCACGTCGGCTGCGGTGTAAGCCATCGCTTCTATCCTTGTATTACGAAAGGGGCGCGCCGAGCCCGTGGGCCCGGCGTGCAACAGTTTTGTGACCGCCGGAGCCCTGGGGGCTCAGGCTTCCGCGGCGACCGCGGCTTCCTCGGCCTGCGGCTCATCGAGCGCGCCGATGTCGACGCCCGAATCGATCACCGCCTCGCGGCCGCCCTTCTTCGCCGCCTGGGCGACGGCGTCGCAGTAGAGGCGGATGGCGCGGCTGGCGTCGTCGTTCGCCGGGATCGGGAAGGCGATGCCGTCGGGCGAGACGTTCGAATCGAGGATCGCGACGACCGGGATGCCCAGCACGTTGGCTTCCTTGATCGCCAGCTCTTCCTTGTTGGCGTCGATCACGAACATCACGTCGGGGATGCCGCCCATGTCGCGGATGCCGCCGAGCGACAGCTCGAGCTTGTCGCGCTCACGGGTGAGCTGGAGGACTTCCTTCTTGGTCAGGCCCGCGGTGTCGCCCGAGAGCTGCTCTTCCAGCGTCTTGAGGCGCTTGATCGAGCCCGAGATGGTCTTCCAGTTGGTGAGCATGCCGCCCAGCCAGCGGTGGTTGACGAAGTGCTGGCCGGCCTGGCGCGCGGCCTCGGCGATCGGCACCTGGGCCTGGCGCTTGGTGCCGACGAACAGCACCTTGCCGCCGGCCTGGACCGTGGCGGAGATGAAGTCGAGCGCGCGGCCCATCAGGGGAACGGTCTGCGACAGGTCGAGGATGTGGACCCCGTTGCGGGCGCCGAAGATGTACGGCTTCATCCGCGGGTTCCAGCGGTGGGTCTGGTGGCCGAAGTGCGCGCCGGCCTCGATCAATTGCTGCATGGTGACGGTAGGGGCCGCCATAGTCATTTCCTTTCCGGTTGTGCCTCTGGGAAGCTGGAACCGTGCGGTCGGTCCGAAGACCCTTGCGTCCGCTGCGGCACCGGGATGTGCGCTTCCCATGTGGATTAGCCGATTCGCGAAAACGCCCGGAATGAGCGCCTTCCCGCTTCGACGCCGCCGCCCTTAGCGGCAGAGCGACTTAAAATCCAGCAGGGATTCGTCGCGCGGACACGGCAAACCGTCGCATTTGGGGGATTGACACTAGAACAAATCAAGAACAGTGTAACGACAGCTCGGAACCGGGCGAAACGATAGCGAGTTATCCACAGCAATTCCACAGCCGATCCACATCGCGGGATCACGCTGGAGCGGTGAGGAAAAGAGACAATGGTTGCAACGCTTCTCGTCACGCTGTTCGCCGGGGCCGCCCTGCTCGCGCTCGGCGCCATGATCGACGCCTGGCACCGCTTCGGCTTCCGGTTCCGGGAGCTGCGGGAGGAACTTTGCGCGGCGGAGGGTCCGGTGACGGTGCGCTATGTCCGGCGCGACACGGCCGCACGGCCCTCGGCCGTGATCTACGCGCTGGATTTCAAGGCGAAGGCGGACGGTCTGCCGTTCCATCCCGAAGCGGGTCGCGCCCCGGCCCCCGCCCTTCTCGCTGCCGCCTGATCCGCGCATAGCTGACGATCCCCACCGGGATCAGCGCCAGATAGCCCAGGCAGATCGCCACCAGGGTCAGCCAGGGTTCGTTGACCAGACCGGCGGCGACCAGGGCGACCACCAGGATCACCGCCAGGCGGGCCGAGGGCCGGGGCCGCAGCTTGCCCCAGGCCAGGGTCGGCAGGGCCGAGATCAGCAGGAAGGCGACCACCACCAGCCACAGCCCGACCAGCACCGGCTCGCGGAACTCCTCGCGGCCGCTGGCGATCCACAGGTAGAGCGGCAGGAAGGCGAGCCCGGCCCCGACCGGGGCGGGGATGCCGGTGAGGAAGCCGGCGGCCTTGCGCGGCTCGTCCACCATGTCGATCCGCGCGTTGAAGCGGGCCAGCCGCAGCACGCAGCAGATCGCGAAGGCCAGGGCGGCGAACCAGCCGAGGCGCGGCAGGTCCTGCAAGGACCACAGGAACAGGATCAACGCCGGGGCGACGCCGAACGAGATCGAATCGGCCAAGCTGTCCAGTTCCGCCCCGAAGCGCGACTGGGCCTTGAGCATCCGGGCGATTCGCCCGTCGATGCCGTCGAGCATCCCGGCCAGGATCACGGCCAGGACCGACTTCTCCCACTGCCCCTCGATGGCGAAGCGGATGCCGGTCAGGCCGACGCAGAGCGCGGCGGCGGTGATCGCGTTGGGCACCAGCGCCCGCAGCGTCAGGCCCCCGGGCAAGCGCCCGCGCGCCGGACGCTCCTCGCCGGTCACTGGATGACGCCCTCGATCAGCGGACCCTGGCCGATCTCGGCCAGCACGGTTTCCCCGGCGATCATCTTCTGGCCCATCACCACGCGGGGCTCGGTCCCGGCGGGCAGATAGACGTCGACCCGGCTGCCGAAGCGGATCAGGCCGACGCGCTGGCCGCTCGCCAGGATGTCGCCGGGCTTGACGAAGGGCACGATCCGCCGCGCGACGAGGCCGGCGATCTGGGTGAAGCCCACCGCCACGCCGTCCGCCCGCTCGATCATGATGTGCTGCCGCTCGTTCTCATCGCTCGCCTTGTCGAGGTCCGCGTTGAGGAACTTGCCGGGGATATAGACCACGCGGCGCACCGTGCCGGCCACGGGCGCGCGGTTGATGTGGACGTCGAAGACGCTCATGAAGATCGATATCCGCGTGACCGGCTCGGACGAGAGCACCGGGCCGCCGGTGCCGTCCTCCAGGCACAGCTCGCGCGGCGGCGGCACCTTCTGGATCAGGGTGACGAGGCCGTCGGCGGGAGAGACGATCAGCCGCTCACCCTGGGGCGTGACCCGCTGCGGATCGCGGAAGAAGGCGAGGATGCCCAGGACCAGCGCGGCGAGCGGCCAGGCGATCGTCTCCCAGGCCATATAGGCGGTGAAGGCGCAGACCGCGGCGGCGATCAATGCGAACTTGCGGCCCTCGGGGTGGATCGACGGCCATTCCCAGCTCGCCTCGCCCCGTCCACGGTTGTCTAGGATTTCGCCTGGCATGGTCGAGCCTCTTAGGAACAGCGCGCCCGCATCACAAGGACGACGGTCAACTTTCATGGGATGGAATAGGGTAAGTCGTTGTTGGCCCCCGGAATCTACGATCCGAACAGGGAGCGGTTCCGGGCCGGGGAGGAAATAGGGCCTGGTGGTGGACAGGGCTGGATTCGAACCAGCGTACGCTTGCACGGGCAGATTTACAGTCTGCTGCCTTTAACCACTCGGCCACCTGTCCACACCAGATTGCCGGTGACGGGATGATCCCGCGATTTTGGCCCCGCGAAGGGCCTTCCGGCCGAGAGGTGGCGCACATGGCGAAGCAAGCCTTGCCTGTCAATGGGGTGGCTGGCAGGAGCGCCATTCAATTCGGCCATTTTCGGCAATCTGAAGGACCCACGATGAGCAGACGCGGCGACAGGGACGGCGACGAGCGGCCGAAACGCGCCCTGAGGGGACGCGCGGGGCGCATGCAGGGCGGGCGCGGCAGCGGGCGGGCGAGCAGCGGCATGGTCCGCCTCTGGGGCCGCCATGCGGTCGAGGCGGCGCTGAAGAATCCCGAACGCCGCCACCGCAAGCTCTGGGCCACACGCGAAGGCATCGCCTCGCTCGACGGCGAGCTGCCGAGCGATTTCCCCGTCGAATACGCGCAAGGCGCCGACCTGGCCCGCCTCGTCGCCCGCGACGCGCCGCACCAGGGCCTGGTGCTGGAATGCGAGCCGCTGGCCGACATCTACCTGGAAGACGTGCTGACCGGCGATCCCGCCCGGCCGCTGGTCGTGCTCGATCAGGTGACCGATCCGCACAACGTCGGCGCGATCCTGCGCTCCGCCGCGGCCTTCGACGCCTGCGCGATCCTGACGCAGGACCGCCATGCCCCGCCCGAATCGGGGGTGGTGGCCAAGTCCGCCTCGGGCGCGCTGGAGGTCGTGCCCTGGGTCCGGGTGGTGAACCTCGCCCGCGCGCTGGAGGAGGCGGCCGAGGCAGGCTATTGGCGCATCGGCCTCGACGGCGCGGGCAAGAGCACCCTGGCCGAGGCCCTGCCGACCGGCCCGGTCGCCCTGGTCTTGGGCGCCGAGGGCGAAGGCATGCGCCACAACATCGTCCAGCACTGCGACGCCGTCGCCCGCCTGCCGATCAGCGCGGCGATGGAAAGCCTCAACGTGTCGAACGCCGCCGCGATCGCGCTCTATGCGACCGCGACGCGGAAAATGGGGGAATAGACCGATGAACCTGCGCCGATTCGCCGAAGCCGCCGCCGCGGTCGCCCTGTGCCTGACCCTGGCCGCCTGCCTGCTCTCGCCGGGCCGCTTCACCTCGCACCTCGACGTGCGCAAGGACGGGCGGTTCAGCTTCTCCTATTCGGGCGAGGTCTATCTGCTGGCGCTGAGCAAGCTGGCCGAGATGGGCGACAAGCCCGCCGCCTTCGCGCCGGAGGACTGCTATCGCCCCGGCACCCTGGTCAAGCGCCCCTGCACCGAGGCCGAAACCGCCGAGCAGCGCCAGCGCTGGGAAGAAGGCCAGACCGCGCCCTCCCCCAAGAAGAAGCGCGACGCCGAGGCCATGAAGGCCATGCTCGGCGGGATCGACCCGTCGAGCCCCCAGGCGGCCGAGGAACTGGCCACCCGCCTGCGCCGCCAGGAAGGCTGGCGCCGGGTCGACTACAAGGGCGACGGCGTGTTCGACGTGGAGTTCGCGATTTCCGGCACGCTGGACCGCGATTTCGTCTTCCCCTCGATCGAGCGCTTCCCGATGGCCAACGCCTTCGTGACGATCAACCGCCGCAACGACGGCACCCTGCGCATCGACGCGCCGGGCTTCGCCACGGCGGCCGGCAACGAATCGCTGCGCTCGCTGATGCTGCTGGGCGCGATGGGCAAGGAAGGCGAGGCGCCGACCTTCCCCTTCACCGAGGGCACCTTCACCCTGACCACCGACGCCGTGGTGCTCGCCAACAACACCGACGAGGGCCCGCAGGCCCACGCCGGCGGCCAGCGCCTGGACTGGCCCGTAAACGCCCGCCCCAACGGCGCGCCGACGGCCCTGCTGCGGCTGGGTGCGAGGTAGCGGCTCCCACCGGTTTTCCCGGCCGCCCTGTTCACCAACTCACTCCGCTCAGCCTGAGCCTGTCGAAGGCCACGCGATGCCGGTGCCGCTAGGTCCAGGGAGCCTGGAGGCAAAGGTTCACCCGTGGCCTTCGACAAGCTCAGGCTGAGCGGGCGTATTAGCCTCCACCTTAAGCCGTTCGCCCTGAGGAGGCATTGAAGCCGAAGGCTGAAACGCCGTCTCGAAGGGCCTGCTTCGAGACGGGTCCTCAATCTACGATTTCGGCCCCTCCTCAGCACGAACGGAGCAGGACAAGTCCTCCCCCAAAAGGAAAGCGCCGCACCGGCATAAGCCGGCACGGCGCTAAACTTCCCTGGTCCGGACCGCGAGGCGTCAGCGGCCCGGGCCGGAGGCGCGTCTTAGTTGACGGCGTCCTTCAGGCCCTTGCCGGCCTTGAACTTGGGTTGGCTCGAAGCCTTGATCTTCATGGGTTCGCCGGTCCGCGGGTTGCGGCCGGTCGAGGCCTTGCGCTTGGCGACCGAGAAGGTGCCGAAACCAACGAGACGCACTTCGTCGCCGCTCTTCAGCGCGCCGGAGATGGCTTCGAAAACGCCTTCGACAGCCTTGGTGGCGTCGCCGCGCGACAGGCCGCTCGAGTCCGCGACAGCGCTGATCAGATCGTTTTTGTTCATTAGGAGAACCCCCTACCTTTCAGTGAAAAACCGGAGCTTGTGTGGAATCGCCTCTCGGGTGGCGCGGAATTGAGCGAGTTTTCCTCGCCCTGTCAAAGCCAAATAGGGGTCAAACGGCACCCATATCCCCTATTTTCCGGGAATTTCGCGACGAACCGCAGGGGGATCGTCAGGAACCGCGCGCCCACCGCTTGCCGCGACCCGAAATAGTTCCCGAGTCGCGGCAATGCAGCATTTTCAGTGCGCAGTTGCGGAAGGCGCCGCGCCGGGCAGCGCCCCGGGCGCGGGCACGCTGGCCAGGTCGTCGGCCTCGGTCCACTCGATCGCCTCGAGCGGCTGGGTCAGCGCCCGCGCCAGCACCTCGTCGACATGGGCGACCGGCACGATCTCCAGCCCTTCCTTCACGTTGGCGGGGATCTCGGCCAGGTCCTTGCGGTTCTCCTCCGGGATCAGCACGGTCTTGATGCCCCCGCGCAGCGCGGCCAGCAGCTTTTCCTTGAGGCCGCCGATCGCCAGCACGCGGCCGCGCAGCGTGACCTCGCCGGTCATCGCCACGTCCGAGCGGACCGGGATGCCGGTCAGCGTCGAGACGATCGAGGTGACCATGCCCACGCCCGCGCTCGGCCCGTCCTTGGGCACGGCGCCCTCGGGCAGGTGGATGTGGATGTCCTTGCGGCCGTAGATCGACGGCTTGATCCCATAGGCCGGGCTGCGCGCCTTGACGAAGCTGAAGGCCGCCTGGACGCTCTCGCTCATCACCTCGCCCAGCTTGCCGGTGGTCTTGACCGCGCCCTTGCCGGGCACGGTGACGCTCTCGATGGTCAGCAGCTCGCCGCCCACCTCGGTCCAGGCCAGGCCCGTGACCGCGCCGATCTGGTTCTCCTCGTCGGAGACGCCGTGCTTGAACTTGCGCACCCCGGCATAGTCGCCAAGGTTCTCCGGCGTGATGGTGACGCCGGTTTCCTGGCCTTCCAGGATCTTGCGCAGGGATTTCCTCACCAGCCGCGCGATCTCGCGCTCCAGCGTGCGCACGCCCGCCTCGCGGGTGTAGTAGCGGATCAGGTCGCGCAGGCCTTCCTGGGTCAGGGTGAACTCGCCCGGCTTCAGCCCGTGCGCCTCCACCTGCTTGGCGATCAGGTGCCGCTCGGCGATCTCGACCTTCTCGTCCTCGGTATAGCCTTCGAGCCGGATGATCTCCATCCGGTCGAGCAGCGGCTGCGGCAGGTTGAGGCTGTTCGCCGTGCAGACGAACATCACGTCGCTAAGATCGATGTCCAGCTCCAGATAGTGGTCCTGGAACCGGGCGTTCTGTTCGGGATCGAGCACTTCCAGCAGGGCCGAGGCCGGATCGCCGCGGAAATCCTGGCCGAGCTTGTCGATCTCGTCGAGCAGGAACAGCGGATTGCTGGTCCCCGCCTTCTTGAGATTGGTGACGATCTTGCCCGGCAGCGAGCCGATGTAGGTGCGGCGGTGGCCGCGAATCTCGGCCTCGTCGCGCACGCCGCCCAGCGACTGGCGGATGAACTCGCGCCCGGTCGCCCGCGCGATCGACTTGCCGAGGCTGGTCTTGCCGACGCCCGGAGGGCCGACGAGGCAGAGGATCGGCCCCTTCAGCTTGTTGGTCCGCGCCTGGACCGCGAGGTACTCGACGATCCGGTCCTTGACCTTCTCCAGCGCATAGTGATCGGCATCGAGGATCGCCTGGGCGCCCGCGATGTCCTTCTTGATCTTGCTCTTCTTGCCCCAGGGCAGGCCCAGCAGCACGTCGAGGTAGTTGCGGATGACGGTCGCCTCGGCGCTCATCGGCTGCATGGTCTTGAGCTTCTTCAGCTCGGCCTGGGCCTTGGTCCGCGCTTCCTTGGAGAGCTTGAGCTTGTCGATCTTCTCCTGCAGCTCGGCGATCTCGTTGGCCTCCTCGGCCTCGCCGCCCAGCTCGGACTGGATCGCCTTCAACTGCTCGTTGAGGTAATATTCGCGCTGGGTCTTCTCCATCTGGCGCTTGACCCGCCCGCGAATCTTGCGCTCGACCTGGAGCACGCCAAGCTCGCCCTCCATGAAGGAATAGGCGATCTCCAGCCGCTTGAGCGGATCGGTCTCGGTCAGCAGGGCCTGCTTGTCGGCCACCTTGGCGCCCAATTGCGCGGCGACCGCGTCGGCCAGCTTGGAGGCGTCGTCGATCTCGCCCAGCGAATCCCCGGCGTCCTGCGACAGCTTCTTGTTCAGCTTGGCATATTCGCCGAACTGCTCGACCACCGAGCGCATCATCGCGGCGACCTCGGTGCCGCCGGCCGTGACCGGCTCCAGCCGCTCGACCTGGGCGATGAGCATCTCGCCCTGGGCGCTGTTCTCCTCGCGCAGGCTTTCCAGCCGGGCGCGCTGCTGCCCTTCGACCAGCACGCGCACGGTGCCGTCGGGCAGCTTCAAAAGCTGGAGCACGGTGGCGACCACGCCGACATCATAGAGATCGTCGCGGTCGGGATCGTCGCATCCGGGATCGAGCTGGGCGAGCAGGAAGATGTCCTTCTCGCCCGCCATCGCCGCCTCCAGCGCGGCGACCGACTTCTCGCGGCCGACGAACAGCGGCACGACCATGCCGGGGAACACAACAATGTCACGCAGGGGCAGAAGAGGAAGCAGGTTCATTCGTTACAGGTCCGTCCGGTCCGGCGGGAAGTGCCGGAGCTTTGGCCGCAGATATGGGGGTGGGGTCGGTAGGCCGCAATGGGCATGCGGCGGAGTGTTGTGGATTGACAAGCATCCGCAGGGACTCGTCGTCCCGGACTTGATCCGGGACCGCTGGCCTCATCGACGCAACCCGGCAACCTAGCCGCCCGCGATCCCGGATCAAGTCCGGGATGACGAATGAGGCAACGGAGCGGCCTAGACGAACCGCACCCCCAGATCATCCCAATCGGGATTGGCCGTCTCGATCAATTCGACCTTCCACTGGCGCGGCCAGCGCTTGAGCGTCTTCTCACGCGCGATCGCGTCCTCGATGGTCGCATGGTCCTCCGCCAGCACCAGCCGATCAAGGCCGTACTTCTTGCAGAACTTGGAACCATGGCCATTGCGATGCTCCCACATCCGGCGGTCGATGTCAGACGTCACCCCGACATACAGCACCCCCTGGGCGCGATTCGTCATGATGTAGGTCCAGCCGCCCTGCCCCATAAGGCCAGGTTAGCCAGGTCGCATCCACGAGGCCAGCGGTCCCGGATCAAGTCCGGGACGACGCGTTCTTCAACCCCCCGCTCAAAACGGCAGCTTGAACCCCGGCGGCAGGCCCATGCCCTGCTGGGCCTGGGCCAGCTCGCGGTTGGCGACCTCGTCGGCCTTGGCGCGGGCGTCGTTGAAGGCGGCGGCAACCAGGTCTTCCAGCATCTGCTTGGCGTCTTGGTTCCCAGGACCCGCCCCCACCATCAGGCTGTCGTCGATCCCGACGCCGATCACCCGGCCCTTGGCGGAGCAGC
>CAZFPW010000057.1:0-2166 GCA_964520765.1 uncultured Novosphingobium sp. | reverse complement strand
ACCATCAGGCTGTCGTCGATCCCGACGCCGATCACCCGGCCCTTGGCGGAGCAGCGGATCTTGACCAGCCCGCCGCCGGCCACGCCCTCGACCTCCAGCGAATCCAGCTTCGCCTGGGTCTCGTTCATCTGCTTCTGGATGGTCTCGGCGGCTTGCTGGGCGGCCTTGAGCATCTCTTCCATCGACTTCATGCGCGTTGACTCCAGTTCTTGCGGCCGGGGAACTCCTGGTCCTCCCGGATTTCCGTCGCGTTCGGGAAAGCGGCGTAGACGGCATCGACCAGCGGATGGGCGCGCAGCGCCGCCTCGCCCGCCGCCTTGTGCGCCTCCTGCCGCTCGACGATCGTCGGCTCGCCGCCATCGGCCTCGCGCTCGACGATCCAGCTTCCGCCGACCGCCTGCTCGATCGCCTTGCGCAGGTCGGCCGTCAGGTCGTCCTTGAAGCCCGGCGCCAGCGCATAGCGGAGGCGGCCGGCGACAAGCTCGATCACCCGCACCTGCATGCGGACCATGTTGGCGAAGTGGACGCTGCCGGTGCGTTCGATCCGGTCGATCAGCTCATTCCAGGGCAAGGCCGGCGCGGAGGGCGCCGCGGGGGCCTCGCCGGGCGCCGCCTGCGCCAGCAAGGGCGCGGCAGGTCGCGGACTGGCTGCCAGGTCTTCGAGCTTGCGGACCAGCGATCCGGGATCGGGCAGGTCCGCCGCGTGCATCACCCGGAGCAGCGCCATCTGCGCCGCGACGAGCGGATCGGGCGCGGTGCGCACCTCGTCATGGCCCTTGAGCAGGAGCTGCCAGAGGCGGTGAAGCTGGCCGGCCGAGAGCTGCTGCGCCCAGCCCTCGATCGCCTCGCGCTCCTCGGCGGAACCGGCCTCGGCCAGGCCTTTTCCAATCTGGGCGACGGTGATCCGGTGGGTCAGCTCCATCGCCCCGCGCATCAGCGAGATCGGCTCGATCCCCAAGGAAAACTGCTGCGCGACGAGATCGAGCAGGCCGTTGCCGTCCCCCGCCAGCAGGGCCGCGAACAGCCGGCGCTGCATGGTCTTGTCGGCGAGGCCGAGCATGTCGCGCACCTGCTCGGCCGTGACGCGCCCCTCCTCCCCCATGTCGGCATGGGCGATCGCCTGGTCGAGGATCGAGAGCCCGTCGCGCACCGAGCCTTCGGCGGCGGCCGCGACCATCGCCAGGGCTTCGGCCTCGGCCGCGACGCCTTCCGCCTCGCAGACCTTGGCGAAATGCTCGGCCAGGGTCGGCGTCGGGATCCGGCGCAGGTCGAAGCGCTGGCAGCGGGAGAGGACCGTGACCGGCAGCTTGTCCGCCTCAGTCGTCGCGAAAAGGAACTTCACATGTGCGGGCGGTTCCTCAAGTGTCTTCAGCAAGGCATTGAAAGCATTGCGGGACAGCATGTGGACTTCGTCGATGATATAGATCTTGTAGCGCGCCGAGACGGCGGCATAGCGCACCGCCTCGATGATCTCGCGCACGTCGTCGACGCCGGTATGGCTGGCGGCGTCCATCTCGATCACGTCGATATGGCGGCCCTCGGCAATGGCCGTGCACGGCTCGCACTGGCCGCAAGGGTCGATCGTCGGTCCGCCCTGCCCGTCCGGGCCGATGCAGTTCAGCGCCTTGGCGATCAGCCGCGCGGTGGAGGTCTTGCCCACCCCGCGCACGCCGGTCATCAGGAAGGCATGGGCCAGCCGCCCGCGCCGGATCGCGTTGGCCAGGGTCTGGACCATCGCATCCTGGCCGATGAGCTGGCCGAAGGTCTGCGGACGATACTTGCGCGCCAGCACGCGATAGGGCTGCGCGCCCTGTTCGGCCGGCGCGGCCGGTGGAGGCGTGGGGGCAGCCGGCGGGGCCGGCTCGGGCGCGCCAAACAGCGCCGATTGGCCGGCGGCCTCAAGCTCGGCCGCGGTGGGGCCGGGCTCCTGCTCGGGTGGCTCGGTGCCGAAGATGTCGGGTGAATCGCCCATCGCGGGTCTAGGTAGGGCCTGGGGCGCGTCTTGTCAGGAATAAAAGGAGGCTATCTTGTCCGCCCTTACGTGCGGTTGCGGCACCGGCCCGCTCCCCCGCCCGGCCACCCATAGGGTATGCATCCGGGTGGTCGGGCGAGGGAGCGGGCCGGTGCCGCAAGGCAGAGACGGATGTTTCTGCCGCACCTTAGAAA
>CAZFPW010000056.1:11399-12494 GCA_964520765.1 uncultured Novosphingobium sp. | reverse complement strand
AGGTAGTCCTGCATGATGTGGCTGACCATCGCCACCGAGGTATCGAGCAGGGCGATGTCGATATATTGCCCTTCGCCCGTCCGCTCGCGGTACATCAGCGCGCCCATGATCGCGAGGGCGGTGTTGTGGCCGGTGATGAAGTCGACCAGGCTCGGCCCCGCCTTGAGCGGCCCGGCGCCGGGACGCCCCTCGGGCACGCCGGTCACGGCCATCATCCCGCCGGTCGCCTGGAACAGGCCGTCATAGCCCGGCAGGGCGGCCATCGGCCCGGTCTGGCCGAAGCCGGTGACCGAACAATAGATCAGCCGCGGATTGATCGCCTTGAGGCTTTCGTAGTCGAGCCCGAAGCGCTTGAGATCGCCGACCTTGTAGTTCTCGATCAGCACGTCCGCCGTCTCGACCAGCTTGCGGATGATCTCCTGCCCCTCGGGCTTGGAATGGTTCAGCGTGATCGAGCGCTTGTTGCGGTTGGAGACGGTGAAGAAGCTGGAATGGCGGGGATCGACACCCCCCTCCTTGCCCTTCACCCAGGCGAGGCCATAGCCGCGCCCGTCGTCGCCCACGCCGGGCCGTTCCACCTTGATCACGTCGGCGCCCAGATCGCCCAGGATCTGAGCCCCCACCGGGGCCGCGAAAACGCGGCTCATGTCGATTACGCGGATGCCTTCGAGGGCGCTGGGTGTGTTGGTCATACCTTGCCTCTAGCGGCACGTTCCCGCGCGGCCAAGAGGGCAAGGCCGCGAGGAGCAAGCTCCCCACGGCCTCGTTCCCAGTGGCGGGAGATCAGAACTTGGCGCCGAGGTCGATGCCGAAGGTGGTGGGCTTGTTCCAGTTCGCGCCGATGCCGTTGTTTGCGTACTGGACCTGCGTCCGATACCGGCTGTTGGTCACGTTATCGCCCCAGACGCCGATGGTGAACCGGTCCGAGGGATCGGTCCACTGCGCGCGCAGGGCCAGGGTTTCATAGCCCTTCTGCGGGAACTGGATACCCGAAGGCCCAGCGTAGAACTTCGAGCTGTAGAACAGGTTGCCCGACAGCACGAGCTTCCCGCCGCCAAGATCGGTGGTGTAGCGCGCGGCGATGTTGCCGGTGAA
>CAZFPW010000056.1:0-11299 GCA_964520765.1 uncultured Novosphingobium sp. | reverse complement strand
CGAGCTTCCCGCCGCCAAGATCGGTGGTGTAGCGCGCGGCGATGTTGCCGGTGAACTCGGGCGTCCGCTGCATCGTCACGTTGCGCAGGGTCTGGCCGATGTCGACGTAGAACGAATCCAGCGGACCGCACGGGTTCGGCGTCGGCACCGGAGCTACCGGGCACGACTGGTAGATCGGCGCGCCATTGAACTCGATATATCGCGCATGGGTCCAGGCCGCGCCCGCGCTCAGTTCGAAGTGGTCGTTGAAGCGATAGCGGATCTGCCCGTCGAGGCCGTAGATGCGCGACTTGGCGGCATTGATGATCGATGCCTGGCCCGACAGGAAGTACGAAACCTGCAGGTTCTTATAGTTGTAGTAGAATGCCGACAGCTCGACCGAGAGCGCGCGGTCGTCGTACTTGTAGCCGATCTCGAACGCGTCGATCGTTTCCGGCCGCACCGTGTTGCAGACGAAGCCCGCGCCCGTCGGGTTTTCGGCGGTGGGCAGGTTGACCGGGTTCTGGCACGAGCCGCCGACATCGAGAACCGCCGCCTTGTAGCCGCGCGTGTAGGACGCATAGATACTCGACCGATCGGTCGGCTTGAACCGGATTACCGCGCGGGGCGTGAAGGTGTTGCTGGAGATCGGCGTGACATAGGTCCTGCTCACGCCGTCGCCGCCCGCGAAGAGGCTGTTGTTGTAATAGGCGTCATCCACCACGTCGTGAGCATAGCGCAGGCCCGCGGTGATGAACCACTGCGGCGTCAGCTCATAGGTGAAGTCGGCGAATGCCGCGTAGCTCTTGGTCCGGGTGCTCGATCCGCCCTGCCGGGTGCGGTTGTTGACGAAGCCGTACAGCGGCAGGTTATCCACGTAAGTGACGTAGGTATCGCGGTTCTGGAAGTAGAACAGGCCCGCGGTCCATTGCAGCTTGCTGCCCGACTTGGACGTCAGCAGGAGTTCCTGGCTGATCGTTTCGTTGAAGTTCGGCAGGCCGAGCTGGAAGACGTCGTAGCCGCTGTAGTCCAGCTCCTGCGAGGAATCGACCGTCTCCTTGCGCCACTGGGTGTAGGAGGTCAGGTTGGCGAAGCCGAGGTCGGCCTTGATCGTGCCCTGGACGACGTCGCTGCGCGAGCGGTAGAATTCGGGATCGGTGCCCGAGGCGACGCGGTCAGGGTCGAAGGTGACCTGTCCCGGTCCTGGGAAGAACGGCAGCGGAGCGCCCGAAACGATGGTGTCGAGGCCTTCCGGGTTCGGGTTGAAGTAGGTCGCGGCGAGCAGCGCCCGCGGATCGTTGTTCTCGGCATGTTGGTAGTGGATCAGGACCGAGACATTATCGCTGAGGTCCGCCTTGAGGCCGAGTCGGACCGACCAGTTCTCATAGTCGCCGACCCGGCGCAGGCCGTTGCTGACGTCGCGCTGCCAGCCGTCGCCGCGGCTGTAGAGGCCCTCGACATCCATCGCGACGGTCTCGCTGATGCCGTAGGTCGCATAGGCCTGGGCACGGAACTCATTGAAGCGGCCGTAGGACAGCTTGACCTGGCCGCTCGTTTCCGTGCTTGGCTCGGCCGATTGGATCAGGATCGCGCCGCCGGTCGTGTTGCGGCCGAACAGGGTGCCCTGCGGGCCCTTCAGAACCTGGATGGACTGCACGTTCAGCAGCTGGGCGTTGGTCGCCAGCGGGTTGGGCGAATAGAAGCCGTCGACGTAGATGCCGACGTTGCCGCCGCCGCCCGAGGTGGTCACGGCGGTGCCGATGCCGCGGATCGTCGGCTGGAAGAAGGCGCCGGCATTGTCGAAGCGCAGGCCGGGGGTGATCTTCGAGATGTCCGCCAGCTCGCGGACATTGGCGGTGGTCAGGGTTTCCTCGCTGAGGGTCGCGACCGTGATCGGCACGTCGACCGAGCGTTCCGCGCGCCGCTGGGCGGTGACGACGATTTCGCCGCTGCCGTAATCGTCGTTTGCCGCCGTCTCCTGGGCGAATGCGCCCGTGGGCACGGCCAGGGCCGTCGCGGCGATGCCGATTAGCGATGCGGTGGTGAGGAAATTCGGAGCCTTCATTCAATGCCTCCCTGGCCCGCTCCCTGTGGCGGGCTCTCGCTTGCGGTTGCTCTTCGCTCAGGTGATGTAAAGAGAGCGTTATGATCCGTCATGTCTAATATCTGAAAAAGGGAACAGTAGTTCCGAAAGTGCGACTCTTGTGCAACTGTCCGTCGATGTCGCGACATTTCAGGCCCTTGTCACGGGATCGTTTCCGCTGGAATGATCTGCGTCAAGGCGGGGAGAGGGGCGGATGAGGGCACGAGCGGCGGTTTTGTTCGGGGCGCTGGCGCTCGCGGCGGGAGCACTGGCCGGTTGCGGGGAAAGAGCAGTGCCGGAAGCGCGCTTGCTCGATGCCGGCGACGGGTCCGACTGGGCGGGTTACGGGCGCACTTTCGGGCAGCAGCACTACAGCCCGCTCGATGAGATCGACCAGGATACGGTGGCCTCGCTCGGCCTGGTCTGGGCGATGGACCTGCCGCTCGGCAACACCGCGACGCAGCCGATCGCCGTGGACGGGGTGCTCTATTTCGCGGTCGGGCTCAGCGTGGTCCATGCGGTCGACGCGGTCAGCGGCAAGCTGCTGTGGCGCTACGATCCCGAGGTGGGCCAGCGTGGCGGGCTCAACCTGCGCACCGGCTGGGGCGTGCGCGGGGTCGCCTGGTGGCGGGGCAAGATTTACGTCGGTACCCAGGACGGGCGGCTGATCGCCATCGACGCGAAGTCGGGCCAGCCGGCGTGGAGCGTCCAGACCTTCGATCCGGCGATGGCCGCCTACATCTCAGGCGCGCCGCGGGTGCTGAACGGCCGCGTTCTGATCGGCTTCGGCGGCTCCAACGGGGTGAGCCGGGGCTATGTCACCGCCTATGACGCGGAGAGCGGGCGGCAGCTCTGGCGCTTCTTCACCGTGCCCGGCGATCCGGCCAAGGGCTTCGAGAATCCGGCGATGGAGATGGCGGCGAAGACCTGGGCCGGCGAATGGTGGAAGTTCGGCGGCGGCGGGGACGTGTGGAACTCGATCGCCTACGATCCCGAGAGCGACACCGTCTATATCGGCGTCGGCAGCCCCTATCCCTGGAACCACAAGCTGCGCAGCCAGGGGCAGGGGGACAACCTCTTCATCGATTCCATCGTCGCCCTCGACGGCAAGAGCGGCGCCTACAAATGGCACTACCAGACCGTCCCCGGCGACACCTGGGACTTCGACGCGACGATGGACATCGAGCTGGCCGACCTGACCATCGACGGCAAGCCCCGCAAGGTGCTGATGCAGGCGCCGAAGAACGGCTTCCTCTATGTGATCGACCGGATCACCGGAAAGCTGATCTCGGCCGAGCCGTTCGTGCCGACGACCTGGGCCAGCCGCATCGATCTGGCGACGGGGCGGCCGGTGGAGGTTCCGGGGGCGCGCTACGACGACGGAAGGGCGACGAAGGTCGCCCCATCCGCCCTTGCCGCTCACAACTGGCTGCCCATGGCATTCAGCCCGAAAACGGGCCTCGTCTATATCCCGGCCGTTGATTTTGCAGTGAATTACAGCGAGCCCGCCCCCACCTGGCGGCCCGCGACCGATCGCAACACCGATGCCGGGGCGAACATGATCGGCGGCCCCCTCATCGGCGAGGCGCCGCCCAAGGGCGCCCTGATCGCCTGGTCGCCGGTCACCCAGAAGCCGGTCTGGCGCATCGAACACCCCACCTACCTCAACGGCGGCGTCCTCGCGACCGGCGGAAATCTCGTGTTTCAAGGCACTGTCGACGGCACCTTGAAGGCCTATTCCGCCGACAGCGGCAAGCCGGTCTGGAGCTTCGACACCCGCGCTCCGCTTATCTCCCCGGCGATCACCTATCGCGCGAAGAATAGGCAGTATATAACTGTAATAACAGGGCTGGGCATGGCATATCCTCTCAATGCCGCCGCTCTGGCCGGCCCGGATATCGAACGCTTCCAGCTCGATCCCCGCACCCAGGCCCGGCGGGTCCTCACCTTCGCGATCGGCGGCAAGCAGGTCCTTCCCGCCCGCCCGCAGACCGCCGAACCGCCGCCGGACCCGGACTTCAAGCCCGAACCCGCGCGCATCATGCCCGGCGCCCTGGCTTATTCGACCCATTGCCTGATCTGCCACGGTGCCCTGGCCGTCGGCGCGGGCCATGCCCCGGATTTGCGCCGTTCCGCCGTGCCCCAGGACGCCGCGACCTTTGCCCAGGTCGTCCGCGGCGGGATGCTCCAGGCCCGCGGCATGCCCCGGTTCGAGGAACTCAGCGACCGGCAACTGGACGACATCCGCATCTACCTGCGCTCCCGCGCCGCCGAGCTGCGCGGTGAAGGCGCGCAGACGCCGAAGACCTCCTTCGGCTCATTGAACATCCGCTGAGCGCGGCTATAGGCGGCGGTTCAAGCGACTTTTGGAGAGCAGGCACATGAAGGTAGCGATCATCACCGGGGCGGGCAGCGGCATCGGTCTGGCGGCGGCGAAGATGATCCACGCGGCGGGCAACGCCGTGGTCGGCGTCGGCCGCGACAAGACCAAGCTGGCGACGCTGGAGCAGGAACTGGGCGGGCAGAACGTCCTCACCGTCTCGGCGGACGTCACCGCCGACGATGCGCCCAAGGCCATCGTCGATGCCGCGCTGGAGCGGTTCGGGCGGATCGATTACCTCGTTAACAATGCCGGCGTCGGCAGCCCCAAGCCGGTCCACGAGGCGACCGACCAGGATTTCGATTCCTTCATCGACATCATGCTGCGCGCGCCGTTCCGCCTGATCCGCGAGGTTCTGCCGCACCTCCAGGAAGGCTCGAGCATCGTCAACGTGACCTCCACCTTCGCCCACATCGGCGGGCGGCGCGGCGGGGCCTATTCGGCGGCCAAGGGCGGCCTCAAGTCGCTGACCGAGCACATGGCCTGCGAATACGGCCCACGCGGCATCCGTTCCAACAACGTCGCGCCGGGTGTGACGATGACCGACATGGTCGCGCACCGCTTCGAGGACGAGATCTTCAAGCGCAGCAACGTCGACACCACGCCCTATCCGCGCCTCGCCAACCCGGAGGACATCGCGGCGGTGATCGCCTTCCTCTGCGCGCCGGGTAGCGAGATGGTGAACGGTCAGTCGATCGTGGTCGACGGCGGCTGGACCAATACCAAGTACCTCTCGCCGCGGGCGACCGGCAGCAAGTGGGTGATGGAGGAATAGACCGCGATCAGGCGGCGGTCGGCAGCACCTTGAGCTCGCCGGCCGGCTGCTCGTCCCCGCCCAGGCAGTGGCGGATCGCGTCGTTCAGGCAGTCCAGCAGCGCGGGAGCCTTGGTTCCCGCATCGGCCGAATAGACGAACCCGATCGCCAGCGGATGGCCCGGCTCGGTTTCGGGAAGCAGGACGCAGAGCGTCTCGCCCTTGGCGCCGAAGCCCACGACGCCTCGGGCGTGGCCCTCGTCGCGGCATTTCTGCAGCGTCGCGCTCATCTCGGCGAAGGAGAACTTGCGGTCTTCCGGCGCTTCCGCGATCAACCGGCGCACGATGCCGTCGGCGCGGGGTTGCTGGATGGTCGACAGCAGCAGACAGCCGGCGGCCGACTGGGGCAGGGGGGCCTGAGCGCCGCCCAGCAGCGGACAATCCTGCCCGCGCGCGCCTTGGCGCCAGCTGATTACCTGGGCGTTCAGCCCGACCATGCCGTAGATCGCCACCGAGAGCCCGGTTTGCGCGACCAGCCGATCCACCAGCCGGACGAGGCGGCCGTCACGCACGGGGCCCGACTGGCCCGCCGTGCCGAGCAGAGCGGCGCGCGGCGTGAGGCTGTACGAGCGGCTGTAGGGATCCTTGTAGAGCAGGCCGAGGTCGACGAGGCTGGAGAGCAGTTCCGAAGTGCTCGACTGCGGCCGGTTATAGCGCCGGACGATGTCCATGACCGTCGCCTCGGCGTGGTTGTCGTCGAAGAATTCGAGCACTTCGATGACGCGCTTGGCGATCTTTGCCTTGTTGGACGAGCCTGCTGAAGACGGCACGAATCGTTCTCCCGACACCTTTTGTTGGCGCGAGATTTGACCTGCATCAGTTTCGTGTCAACAAAAAATGAGAAGCCCTCGTTTTTTGCTCACCTTAGTTAGCTTTATGCTCTCCACGAGGTGACGTTATGTCGGCGCGGTCTCGAACAAGGCTTTCACGCCGGGGCGGTCGATCTTCATCGAAGGGTTGCGGGGAAGCTCCTCGACGATCCGCCAGTGCACGGGAATGTGCGTCGCCATCACATGCTGCCGGAGATGGGCGGACAGGTCTTCGATGCTGGGCGGAGGCGTGGCGGGATCGAGGCGAACCGCTGCTCCCGGCACCTGGCTCACGCGTTCGTCGGGCACGGCGACGACCGCGGCTTCCGCGACCGCCGGATGCAGCAGGAGCGCCCGCTCGATCGTCTCGGGCAGGACCTTGAAGCCGCCGCGCATGATCGCGCCGTCGGACCGGCCGCTGAGGAAGAGGAAGCCGTCCTCGTCGATCATGCCGAGATCGGCGGTGCGAATCCATTCGGACTGGATGCGCGGCGCATGGACTTCGAGCAGTCCGACTTCGCCGCGGGGAAGCTCGTGCCCGTCCTCGGGATCGACGATACGAACGCCGCAGTTCGGGAAAGGCCGCCCGACCGTTCCGAGCTTGGCGCGGCCGAACTCCTTGTGCGTGGCCAAGTCCATGCCCACGACCGGGCCGCCGAACTCCGTGGCGCCGTAGGAGACGAGCACGGGAATGCCGTAGCGGTCCTCGAAGGCCTTCTGCACCGAAGGATCGAGCGGCGCGGCGCCCGAGCCCATCGATTGCAGCGAGGCGAGGTCTTCGCGCGGCACGTTCAGGTCGAGCAATTGCTGCATCATCGACGGCGGCACGCCGTGGGTCTGCGGGCGGAAGGTCTTCACGTAGTCGACCCAGGCCGGAATGGTGAAGCGCTCCAGCAGGCGCGCGCGCTGGCCGTTCAGCAGCGTCGGCAGGGTCGTGTAGAGCCCCGAGATATTGCCCAGCGGCATATAGAGCAGGGCGGGGGGCAGGTCGGCGGCCGATGCATCCAGCGGCGGCCGGGTAAGCCCGCCGCCGACGTGGTGCTGACGGATCACCTCATAGCGGATCGCGAACTGCTTCGGGGGGCCGGTGGTGCCGCTGGTCAGGATTTCGATCTGCGGCTCGCCCGTATAGCTGCGGGCGACGGCGGCAGGGCCGGCCCGCTCCAGGCCCGGAGCGGCGGATACCTGCATGGCGTCGAGCACGACCGCGGCAATGCCTTCGGCGCGCAGGAATTCTTCGACTTCGGGTGTCAGGTCCTTTGCGGTCAGCACGAAAGCCGCGGGTTCGAGGCGCTTGAGATCGCGAACGATCCCGGCGGGGGCCTGGAAGGCATAGATGAACCGGATATTGCGGGTCTGGGCGATCAGGCCCAGCTCGGCGGCGATGGTCGCCGGGTGGTTGCGGGAAATCAGCGAGACCGGAGCGGACGCGGAAATGCCGCTCTCGTCCAGCAGGCGGTTGATCTCATCGGCGACGGCGCGCAGCTCTCCCCAGCTATACCACCGTCCTTCGAATTCTATCGCCTGGCCGTTGCTGTCGCGCGCAAGCGTTTTCGCCGCCAGTTCCTGGAGCGTCTCCACGCCCATCTCCCTTGGAATGTGTTGATTACCGGGCCACCTTGGGGAAAACGGGCCGGTCCGGTCAACGGGAAATCGCAAGATCGTTCCGTATTTGGAAGAGATTGTCGAATTCGTGAAAGACTTTTGGTGGATTTGACCAAGCTGACGATTGATGCGCGGCGCCTTTGGCGAGGCGAAGCCATGCCCGAAGGGCCATTGGCCTTCGTCGATCTCGAGCGTACTGCGGAATGGCCCGAGATCGTGGAACTCCCACCTTGCCCGGTGATCGCGCTCGGCCCCCGGGATCATCCGTTCGCGGCGGCGCTCGATGCGGTGGTCGAACCTCCGACCCGCTGGGAAACCCTGGCGCGCCAGGCCTTGGCGATGCCCGATGCGGCTGCGGTCGCGGTTCAATTGCTGCGGATATTGCCGTCGCTGGAGGCGAACCAGGGTCTGACGGCCGAATCCCTGGCCTATGGCCTCCTCCAGGGCAGCGCGCCGCATCGGAATTGGATCGCCGGACAAGGCATCGCGGGGTCCGTGGCGCCCGGCACCGTCCGGGTCGAACGAGAAGGCGATTGTCTGGCGATCACGCTCGACGGGGCGGAAAGGGGCAATGCCGTCGATCGGACCATGCGCGACGCGCTCTACGAGGCCTTCGCGCTGGCGGCCCTGGACGAGGAAATCCGCGCTATCCGGTTGCGCGGTGCAGGGCGGACCTTCTGCCTGGGCGCGGAGCTGGCCGAGTTCGGCACGACCAGCGATCCGGCCGCCGCCCATGGCATCCGTGCGCGGACCTTGCCGGCGCGGATGATCGCCCGCTGTGCGGATCGGCTGGAGGTCCATATCCAGGGCGGCTGCGTCGGGGCCGGGTTGGAGATGGCGGCATGGGGCAGGCGGATCACCGCTTCGTCCGATGCCTGGTTCCAGCTCCCCGAGCTGGCGATGGGCATCTTGCCGGGCGCCGGAGGCTGCGTCTCGTTGACCCGCCGGATCGGGCGGCAGCGGACGGCATTGCTCATCCTTTCGGGCAAGCGCATCAATGCGCGCACGGCGCTGGAATGGGGCCTAGTCGACGCGATCGTGGACGCGCCGGCCTGAAATCCAGGTGGCGCTGACCAGGTCCACCGATAGCGCCGTGCGGGCTTTGCTCCAGGGGCGGTCGAGCAGACAGAGATCGGCCGGGGCGCCGACGGCGATGGCGCGCTGCCGGCCGAGGTCTGCGGGATCGGCCAGGTACAGGGCGAGGGCAGCTTCCGCCGATAGCGCCTCGTTCGCTTCGATCACCGTGCCGGAGCGGGTTTGCCGCGACACGGCGGAGGCCATCGCCGCCCAAGGATCGGGCAGGCCGAACGGCGCGTCGCTGCCGGCGGCGAGGGTTACGCCGGCATCCAGGAAGGCGCGCAGGCGGTAGAGTTCGCGGTGGTGGCGCGGCTCGACGTCGCGCAGGTAATCGTCGCCGCGTTCGGCGATGAAGTGCGGTTGGGCGACGACCTGAAGGCCGAGTGCGGCGATGCGGGCGATCAGCTCGTCCGAGGCGACGGAGGCGTGCTCGATCCGGTCTCCGGGGCGGACGCCGGCGGTTTCCAGGGCGGCGAGGGCGAAGACCAGTTCGACCTCGCTCACGCAGTGGACGGCGACGTTGCGTTCCTGATCGTGGGCGGCGGCGATGAAGCGGGTCGCCTCGTCGAAGTCGGGCAGGGCGCTTTCGTGAAGATGCAGCTTGGCGGGGCCGAGCCGCCACGGTCCGCTCGTCTCCGCCAGGGCCAGCGACCCGGCAAGGATGACATGCTGGGGCAGGGCACCGCTGGCCATTTCCGCTGCGAAATGCGCGGCAATCCGGGGATCGTTGCGCGGCGACATGTCGGTGATTCCGGTTATCCCGTAGCCCGCCAGCAGGGCGCCAACCTCTGCGAAGGGCGGCGGCGAGGCGTCGAGCGCGGCGCGCAGCCAGTCGTCCTCGTCGAAGAGGCGGCCGGTGTAGCTGCCGGCGTCCTGCTCCAGGCCGGGCGGGGGAGCGGCTTTTTGCAGCAGGATGGCCAGGGCGGCGGAGTTGAGCAGCCACATGCGGCCGGAGCGGTGCTGGAGGCGCAGCGGCCGGTCGGGCACGAGTTCGTCCAGTTCGCGCGCGCCGGGCAGGCCCATCACGCTGTCGTGGTAACCGATGCCGCGGATCCAGTCTTTTCCCGGTTTCGCAAGGGCTTGGGCGAGGTCTTTGCGGTTGCTTACCTCGGGCGGGCCGCACCAGACGGAGGCTTGGCGGGCGGCCAGGGCGGCGAGGTGGAGGTGATGGTCGTGGAGGCCGGGGAGGAGGGCGCCGCCCTCGGCCTGGCGGATCGGTTCGCCGGGCAAGGGAGTGAGATCGCCCAGGGCGGCGATCTTGCCGTCGGCCAGGCGAACATCGGTGAGGCCATGGCCCCAGACTTCAGCCGCCTTGATCAGCATGGCATCCAAGTCGCTGTATCTGCGCCGAATTCGTGGACAGGCGCGACCATCTCGCGGCGGCGGACCTGGGGGAAGGGCTGGCCGACGGCGGCGCCCCAGGCCTGCAGTTCGGCGGTCAGCGCGGCGGGATCGTGGGCGCGTTCCTCGGCCAGGGCGCGGGCGGTGATGGCGCTCATGGCGAGGCCGATGCGGCGGGATTCTCCCGTTTCGTGGGCGCGCCAGGCTTCGACGGCGCCGGTGATTCCGGTCAGCGGATCGGCGATGGCATCGCCGACGTAGCCGATTTCGCCGGTCGCGTCGGCCAGGGCGCGGGCGAGGCCGGCGGCGACGGCGCAGTCGTTGCCGATGCCGGTCCAGTTGGCCGCCTCACCGCTCGCGCCGTGGCCGGTGACGCTGAGCCAGACCAGGCCCGGAACCTCCGAAACCAGCGCATTTGCGTCGATTCCGAGGTGGCGGAGGGCGCGGGGGCGGGAACTTTCGATGACGAAATCGGCGCGGCGGATGAGGTCGACCAGGCCGGCTTTTTCGGTCTCGCTGGCGAAGTCGACCACCACGCTGGCCTTGCCCTGGTTGATGAGGTCGAAGGTCGCCGGATCGTCGCGGCGGATCAGGTCGGGGCGCGTAAGGCTTTCAATTTTAACGACTTCCACCCCGGCCAGCCAGAGCAGGTGGCCGATCAGCGGGCCCGCCCAGATCGCGGAAAGATCGACAGCCAGTAGGCGACCTTCGCGCCGTTCCCGGCGACGTTCGCCCCGCGCGAGGACGCTGACCGGCGACGCCTGGACCGTCTCGTCCGCCGAGGCGACGGGCAGGCCGAGATCGCGCCCCCTGGCGACAAGATCCATGCAGTCGTGACGGGCCACGGCGCGGGCGATCGCGGCATCGTCGGTGGGGTCGATTCCGGCGTCCTGGAACAGCGCGGGCAGCAGCTCGCGATCCTCGGCGCGGATCAGGGTCAGGGCGAACCAGCCGCCGTCGCGGGTGGGCAGGAGGCGGCTGCCGCCGATCCCGGCGGAGACCTTGCCGTTGATGACATAGTTGCCGTTGGAGCCGCGCTCCCCCAGCAGGGTCGGGCCGTCGAGCGCGGCGATCCGTTCCGATCCGGTCAGCCGGGCCAGCTCCGCGAGCTGCCGGCTCGCCCAGCGCGCCAGCGGAATCGCCGGGCCCGAACCCTCCTCAATCGGCAAGGATCTTCTTGACCTCGCGGCGCAGCAGCTTGCCCATCTCGTT
>CAZFPW010000055.1:9808-12620 GCA_964520765.1 uncultured Novosphingobium sp. | reverse complement strand
ATAGCCCTCGGCCCCGGCCTGGCGGATGCGTTCCTCGTCGCCCTTGCCGGCATAGGCGGTCACGGCCAGCACGGGGATCGCGCGCAGGGTCGAATCGGCCTTGGCCTGCTCGATCAGGTCCAGGCCGGAAACGTTGGGCAGCTGGATGTCCATGATGATGAGGTTGGGCACGAACAGCCGCGCCCGTTCCAGCGCCTCCAGCCCGTCGGCCACCGGCTCCACCGCGAAGCCCTGGCTCTTCAGGACGTCGCAGAACAGCTTCCGGTTGAGATCGTTGTCCTCGACAACCAGGATTCTCTTTGCCACTTGCGTCCCCAGCCGGGCCAGTCCGGCCCGATCCCTCGTATGCCCGTCGAAAGGCCCTGACAATTCTCCGCGATCCGACATCCCCAGCCGAGCCCGAAACCCTGGCGCTGGGCGCGCTCGTCTGGGTCCTGCGCGAGGACGACCGGGCCGAGCGGCTGCTGGCGCTGACCGGGCTGACCGGCACCGACCTGCGCGAGCGGCTGGGCGAGCGGGCGGTGCTCTGCGCCGTGCTCGACTTCCTCTGCGCGCACGAGCCGGACCTGATCGCGGCGGCAGAGCATCTCGGCTGCGCGCCCCAGGCCCTGGCCGACGCCGCGCGGGAGCTGGCGCGATGAGCCGGCCGCTGGTCATCACCGATTGCGACGAGGTGCTGCTGCACATGGTCGGTCCGTTCCGGGACTGGCTGGGCGAGGCGCACGGCATCGACTTCGCGATGGAAAGCCACGATTTCTCCCGCGCGCTGCGCCATCGCGACAGCGGCGAGGTGGTCGACGTCGCCAAGGTCTGGCCGCTGCTCAACGGCTTCTTCGATTCCGAGATGCACCGGCAATATCCGATAGCCGGATCGCCCGAGGCGATGCGCGAGCTGGCCGCCCATGCCGATGTCGTCGTCCTGACCAACCTGCTCGATCACCGGCAGGAGAACCGCACCCGCCAGCTGGCCGACCACGGCATCGCGGTTCGGGTCTTCACCAACCAGGGGCCGAAGGGGCCGGCCTTGCAGCGGATTCTCGACGAATATCGCCCGAGCCGCGCCGTGTTCATCGACGATCTGGCGCAGCACCATGATTCGGTCGCGGAAATCGCGCCGCAGGTGGCGCGGCTGCACCTCTGCGGCGAGCCGCTGCTCGCCCCGCACATTCCCTGCGCCCACAGCGCGGGCCACGCCCATGCCCGGATCGACGACTGGGCCAGCGCCTTGCCCTGGCTGCTGGAGCGGTTGTACGGGGAGGAAACGTCGTCCCGGACTTGATCCGGGACCGCTGGCCTCATCGACGCGACGTCGAGCCCGGCCGACGAAAGATGGAGACCGAATGACCGACGCGGAAATCGATGCGAAGCTGGCCGGGCTCGGCCTGACCCTGCCCCAGCCGGCGGCCCCGGTCGCGGCCTATGTCCCGGTCGTGGTGGCCGGCGGCCTCGCCCATGTCTCCGGGCAATTGCCCTTCGTCGGCAGCGACTTCGTGAAGGGCCGCCTGGGCGAGAACGTCGGCCTGGAGGAAGGCGTCAAGGCGGCCGAGGCCTGCGGCCTGATGATCCTGGCCCAGCTCAAGGCCGCGCTCGGCTCGCTGTCGCGGGTGGAACGGGTGGTGAAGCTGGGCGCCTTCGTCAGCTCGACCGCCGATTTCACCGACCAGCCCAAGGTCGCCAACGGCGCGTCGGAGCTGATGGCGGCGGTCTTCGGCGAGGCGGGCAAGCATGCGCGCAGCGCGGTCGGCGTGCCGGTCCTGCCGCTCGGCGCCGCCGTGGAGGTCGATGCGATTGTTGCTGTCCGCGCTTGATCCGCTGTTCGCCCCGGCCCCCGCGCCGGACCGGGTCGCCTGGCTGCACGGGCGGACCTTCGCGCACCGTGGCCTCCACGGCGGCGATCTGGCGGAGAACTCGCCCGGCGCCTTCGCCGCCGCGATCGAGCGCGGCTTCGGGATCGAATGCGACGTCCAGCGCAGCGGCGACGGGCAGGCCATGGTCTTCCACGACTGGGAGCTGGACCGCCTGACGGGCGAGAGCGGGGCGGTGATGGCCCGCACCGCGGCGGCGCTCGGCGCGATTCCGCTGACCGGCTCGGCCGACACGATCCCGACCCTGCGCCAGGTGCTCGATCTCGTCGCCGGGCGCGCGCCCTTGCTGATCGAGGTCAAGTCGAAGCGCGAGCATCGCGTCGCCGCGCTGTGCATGGCGGTGAGGCGCACGCTGGAAGGCTATCGCGGGAAACATGCGGTGATGAGCTTCGATCCGCGCGTCGGCCGCTGGTTCGCCCAGCATTCGCCCTCCACCCCGCGCGGCCTGGTGGTCACGGAAGAGAACGCGCGGACCCTGTCGGGCAACCTCAGGCGCCACCTTGCGCTGTGGCATGCCCGTCCCGATTTCCTGGCCTATGACGTGCGCGACTTTCCCAGCCGGTTCGCCGCCGCCCAGCGCGCGCGGGGCATTCCCGTGACGACCTGGACCGTGCGCAGCCCCGAGCTTCGCGCCAGGGCGGAGCAATACGCCGACGCGCCGATCGCGGAAGGGCCGGGCATCCCGTGAGCGAGGCCGATCCCGCGCTGACCGTGCGGATCGCCCCCTCGGTGGGCTCGCTGCCGGCGGCCGAGTGGGACGGGCTGACCGGCGGCGGCAATCCCTTCGTCAGCCATGCCTTCCTGGCCGCGCTGGAGGAATCGGGCAGCGTGGGGGAGGGGACCGGCTGGGAGCCTTCGCCCTTGGTGATCGCCGATGCCTCGGGCCGGCTCGCGGCCGCCCTGCCGGCCTACGTCAAGAGCCACAGCCAGGGCGAATACGTCTTCGA
>CAZFPW010000055.1:2553-9708 GCA_964520765.1 uncultured Novosphingobium sp. | reverse complement strand
GCGCGGCGCTGGGCCTCGGCGATCTCGCGCGCGGTCATCTCGTCGGAGATGTCGGCGCGGCACATCTGCGCCTCGGCATGGCCCTTCACGGCGGCGAGGTTGAACCACTTGTGCGCCTCGATCAGGTCGCAGTCCACGCCGTGGCTGCCGGTCGAATAGGCGACGCCCAGGGTATAGGTGGCCTCCACGTCGCCTTGCGAGGCGGCGGCAAGGCAGGTGGCGATCAGCAGATCGCCCGGCGAGCTTTCGGCCCGCAGGCTGTCCGGCAGCGGCGCGGCCTGGGCAAAGCCGCCCGCCCCCGTCCCGCGATGTTTCCAGATGGCACTCATCGGATTGAACCCCCTCCGGCGGACCCCCTGTCCACCACGGGCACAGGTTCGGCCGGTTATGGTCAACAAATGGTTAACGCCGCGAAGATTTTGTCGCGCCCGGCCGCTCCGTGCGGCTGCCGTTCATTCTTTTCCGGGCATTGCAGTGCTTTGGCGCTTGTGCCGGTTTGGGCCGGGAATTATAGGCGCGGCGAAACCGGCCTGCGGGCGGTTACCGGGAAAGCCCGGAACGGCAGGCGCACGGGGGTCCGGCTCGGACAGTGCGGAGATTTTGATGCCAACTACTGTGCTGAGTGACGAGATCGACGTCCTCGCCAAGGCGAAACGTGCGATCGGGGGCGACTATACGCCCGACGAGAACGAAGCCTACATGAACGAGGCTCAGCTCGACTATTTCCGGCGCCTGCTCGGCGAATGGAAGAAGTCGATCCTGTCGGCCGCGGCGGGAACGCTGCAGCAGCTTCAGGAAGGCCCGATCCGGGAGCCCGACCTCAACGATCGCGCCTCGAGCGAGACCGACTGGGGAATCGAGCTGCGCACCCGCGACCGCCAGCGCAAGCTGATCGCCAAGATCGACGCCGCCCAGCGCCGCATCGAGGAAGGCGAGTACGGCTATTGCGAGGTGACGGGGGAGCCGATCGGCATCGGCCGGCTCATCGCCCGGCCGATCGCGACGATGACGGTCGAGGCCCAGCAGGCGCACGAACGGCGCGAGAAGGTCTCTCGCGACGACTGAGCCTGGGGTGCCAATGCCCCTACGGGATCGTTAATCCGCCGTTTGTCCTTTTCGTTTAGCAGGTGGCCATGGGACGCCGGCTAGAACGGCGGGAACCCGTTAGGACAAGCGCACCAGGTTTGGACGAAGCCCGTAAGATGAGCGACAACGACCACCGGCAGATCGAACGCGACAGCCTGTTCGTGATGGCCGATCTGCGTGTCGAGGGCGCGGAGGGCGAGCATCGCGTCAAGATCCGCAACCTGTCGTCCGGCGGGGCCATGGCCGAAGGCGAGGTGAAGGTGCAGCCGGGCGCCGGCATCGAGGTCAATATCCGCAACATCGGCTGGGTCGAAGGCAGCGTCGCCTGGGTCCAGGACAACCGCTTCGGCATCGCCTTCCGCGACGAGATCGATCCCAAGGTCGCCCGCGCCTCGTTTCCCAACGGCGCGGCTTCTTCCCGTATCCTGCCGCCGGTCCGGCCCGCCCCGTCCGCCAGCGTCCTGCGCAAGATCTGAGCGGCGCGATCAGGGCCTGAATCAGGGCGGCATCGGCTCGGCCCCTTTCGCACTCTCCACCTCCGCTCAGCCTGAGCGGAGGTAATATGGCTGGGCCAGGGGAAGTGCGGGCGCCGCTTCCACCTCCGTGGATCAAGCTCTAGGGTGGCGGCGATGCGCCGCGCCCTTGCCATTCTGCTCGCGATCCTTCCGCTCGCCGCCTGCACACCCCGGCACGAGGAGACGCTGGCGGTCGTCGTGCTCGATTCGGATCGCGACGGCGCCCTGGCGATCCGCGCGGCGACGATGGAGGGCCTGGTCGCGCTCGACGCCAAGGGCCAGGTGATCCCCGCCCTGGCCGACCGCTGGATCGTGACCGACGACGGACAGAGCTATATCTTCCGCCTGCGCGATGGAATCTGGCCCGATGGCGGCCCCTTGACCGGGGAGACCGCGCGAGCCGCGCTGCGCCAGTCGCTCGCGGCCCTGCGCGATACCGATTTGGCGGAGGATTTCCGCGCGGTGGAAGAGGTCCGGGCGATGGCCGGCCGCGTGGTCGAGATCCGCCTGTCGCGGCCGGTGCCCGATTTCCTCCAGCTCCTGGCCCAGCCTGAGCTTGGCCTGGCCCATCGCGGCCGCGGGGCCGGGCCGATGGCGCTGCGCCGCGACGGGGCGGTCGCCCTGCTGACCCCGATCGCGCCCGACAAGCGCGGGATGCCGGCGGTCGAGGACTGGGCCGGGCGCATCCGCACGGTGCGGCTGACGGCAGGCTCCGCCCGCACGGCGCTGGAACGGTTCGAGGACAACCGGGCGCAGGTCGTGCTCGGCGGCACGTTCAACCATTGGCCCGCCCTGGCCGATGCCCGTATTCCCGGCGCGGCGATCCGGCTCGATCCCGTCGGCGGCCTGTTCGGGCTCGCCGTGGTCCACGAGGACGGCTTCCTGGCCGAGCCCGAGAACCGCGAGGCGATCGCTATGGCTGTCGACCGGGAAGGCCTGGCCCGCGCGCTCCAGGCCCCTGGCTGGACCGCGACCACGCGCCTCGTCACTCCCGGCACCGATGGCGACGCCGGCCTCGTCGCGGAGCGGTGGACCGGCCTTTCCCAGGCCCAGCGCCAGGCCGCGGCCCTGGCCCGCGTCGCGCGCTGGCGCGCGCGTGAAGGGAAGGATGGGGAGGTCGCGCTGCGGATCGCTCTGCCGAGCGGTCTTGGCGCCGACGTATTGTTCGCGCGGCTTGCCGCCGACCTTGCGGCGGTCGGCTTTACCGTCACCCGCGTCGATCAGGATGCGGCCGCCGACCTGCGCCTGGTCGACAGCGTCGCCCGCTATTCGCGCGCCGACTGGTTCTTCGCACGCCTGAGCTGCGCGGCCCGCCCCGGCGTGTGCAGCGCGCCCGCCGACGCCGAATATGCGGCCGCGGCGGCGCTGGCCGATCCCGCCGTCCGCGCCCGGCAACTGGCCGAGGCGGAGGCCAGGCTGATGGCCGCGAACACCTTCATCCCCTTCGGCCCGCCCCTGCGCTGGTCGCTCGCCGCGCCCGACACGGCGGGCTTCGCGCCGAACCGCTGGGCGGCCCATCCGCTGCTGCCCCTGGCCATGCGACCCTAAAGCTGCCCGCGATCCCCGTGGTTTACCCTAAATTAACCTTTCATATTCATAGGTCATATGGTTAATGTCTGTCGTATTCCCGGTTAGTGGGTTGCGGCGTTACCGGGGCAAAGGGGGAATACCCATGCGCGTGCTGTTGATCGAGGATGAGCCGACTACGGCCCGAGCCATCGAGCTTATGCTCACGACCGAGGGCTTCAACGTCTATTCGACCGATCTTGGCGAAGAAGGCTTGGATCTAGGCAAGCTGTACGATTACGACATCATCCTGCTCGATCTCAACCTGCCCGACATGCATGGTTACGACGTGCTGAAGAAGCTGCGCGTGGCCAAGGTGCAGACCCCGGTGCTGATCCTTTCGGGCATCTCGGAGATGGATTCCAAGGTCCGCTCGTTCGGCTTCGGGGCCGACGATTACGTGACCAAGCCGTTCCACCGCGAAGAGCTGGTCGCCCGCATCCACGCCGTGGTGCGCCGTTCGAAGGGCCATTCGCAATCGGTCATCCGCACCGGCAAGCTCTCGGTCAACCTCGACGCCAAGACCGTGGAGGTCGACGGCGCCCGCGTGCACCTGACCGGCAAGGAATACGCGATGCTCGAGCTGCTCTCGCTGCGCAAGGGCACGACGCTGACCAAGGAAATGTTCCTCAACCACCTCTACGGCGGCATGGACGAGCCCGAGCTGAAGATCATCGACGTCTTCATCTGCAAGCTGCGCAAGAAGCTGGCCCACGCCTGCGAGGGCGAGAACTACATCGAGACCGTCTGGGGCCGCGGCTATGTCCTGCGCGATCCGGGCGAGGAGGCCGAGGCGGCCTGACGCCTTTCACGGATTTTCCGGTTCTACCCGGACACGGCCCGCTCCGCCCTGGAGCGGGCCGTGTTCGTTGGAGCGGGCGATCCGATTGCAAAGCATTTCCGTTCCGTTACCCTGGGGTTCCGGGAGAGAAGGCGGATGGGCGGCGGCCTTGCGGCCGGCACCCTGCGGCGATCTTCTCAGGAACGGGTCGGCGGGGGCGTGCGTTGAGGGTTCCAGCACCCGGCGCGGTTCGGCCGGTCGGATGACTACTTGGCTGCTGAAAAGGAATTTCCCATGAACAAGGCCATGCTCGCCGCCGTTTCCGCGGTGACCTCCATCAGCTTCGCGCTCGCCGCGGTTCCCGCCGAGGCGCAGCACCGCGACCGGGATCGCTGGGATCGGTCGGACCGCTGGGATGGTCGCTCGGATCGCTGGGATCGCCGGTCGGACCGCCGCTCTGAACGGCGCTGGCGCAACTGGGGCGGGCAGTACGGCTATAACGGCTATCGCGGCAGCTGGCGGACCGGCCAGCGCTACACCAACTGGCGCAACCAGCGCTATTACCTCAGCGATTACCGCGCCTATGGCCTGCCCGCGCCGCGCCGGGGCTATCGCTATTATCGCGACAGCAGCGGCGACATCGTGATGGCGGCCATCGCCACGGGCATCATCGCCTCGATCCTCACCGCGGATCGGTAAGCTCGCCCGCAGCGAGGCGGATGACGGGGGCGGCCGGTGCCGCCCCCGTTTTCGCGTGGGTGCGCCGCGTTCTGGACGCGCGATCAGCAATCAAGGAAGCACGGGCAGGCGGCGACGCGTTGCCAAGCGCGCCGCCCGTCGCCACTCCGACCCCGGATCATGCGGGTGCGGAAAGGGCCTGGAACGAATGAACGGCAAGAGGCAGATCAAGCTAGGCGCCTTCTGCGGGGGGAGCTATCACCAGGCCGGCTGGCGGCATCCGCAGAGCCGCGCCGACTTCGCGCCCGACATCCGGCAATGGGTCGACCTGGCCCGCCGGCTGGAGGCGGCGAAGTTCGACATGCTGTTCGTCGCCGACACGGCATCGCCCAGCAATGCCGAGAACCCCGAGGTTTTCCGCTATCTCAGCGCCGGCGACAACCTGGAGCCGATGACCCTGCTCGCCGCCCTGTCGGCCCATACGAGCCGGCTTGGCCTGGCCGGCACGATCGCGACGTCCTATCGCCCGCCCTACGACGCCGCGCGAGAGGTCCTGTCGCTCGACGTCATCAGCGGCGGGCGCGCGGCCTGGAACATCGTCACCGGCATCTCGCCCGACGATGCCGCGCAATATGCCGATCAGAGCTTTCCGCCCCTCGATGAGCGCTATGCCCGCGGCGACGAGTTCGTGGACGTGGTCCTCAAGCTGTGGGCGAGCATCGAGCCGGGCGCCTATGTCCGCGACAAGGCGGGCGGCATCTACAAGGACTTGAGCAAGATCCACCTCATCGATCACGCCGGCAAGTACTACCGCGTGCGGGGGCCGCTGAAGGGCGTGCCCTCGCCCCAGGGGCGGCCGCTGCTGATCCAGGCGGGGCAATCGCCCGATGGGCGCGCGATGGCCAGCCGCGTGGCCGAGGCGATCTTCACCGCGCAGTCCACCTTCGAGGAAGCCAGGGCCTTTCGCGACGACATCCGCGCCCGCGCCGCCGCCTGGGGCCGCGATCCCGAGCATGTGAAGGTCATGCCCGGCGCCCTGGTCCTGGTCGGCGAGAGCCGCCAGGAGGCCGCGGACAAGTGGGGCGAGCTGGAGGAGCTGATCGACCTGCGCGCGGCGATGGCCTCGCTCCAGCTCGCGCTCAAGGGCTATGACCTCAGCGGCCACGACCTCGACGCGCCGTTCCCCGACGTGCCGCCCGAATCCGTGGTCAGCCGGGGCCGGAACCATGTCGAGGCGGCCCGGCGCGAAGGGCTGACCCTGCGCCAGGTGCTGATCCGCTCGTCGGGCTCCAACGCCCATTTCGCCGCGATCGGGACGGTGGCGGACGTGGCCGATCAGCTCCAGCACTGGTTCGAGGACGGGGCCTGCGACGGCTTCAATTTCCTGCCGGCGGTCAATCCGCTGTCCTTCGGGGACGTGATGGACAGGGTCGTGCCCGAGCTGCGCCGCCGCGGGCTGTGCCGGACCGACTACGAAGGCACGACCCTGCGCGAGCACCTGGGCATCCCCGCCGCGCCCCTGCCGCTGCTGAATTGACCCGCTGCTGAATTGACCGCCGCCGCCATCGCTGCCACGGGACGCGGCGATGACGGCGAACAAATCCGGCGATCCGACCACGCTCAACCGGCTCTACGGCCGGGCTAAGGGCAAGCCCCTGCGCAAGGGCCAGCAGGCGCTGGTCGACACCCTGCTGCCGCGCATCGCCGTGCCGGCGGAAGGCCCGGTCACGGCGATGCGCCTGTTCGGCTTCGACTGCCCGCTGCATTTCGAGATCGGCTTCGGCGGCGGCGAGCACATGGCCTATCGCGCCGACATGCTGCCCGACCACGGCTTCATCGGGGCCGAGCCGTTCCTCAACGGCGTCGCCCAGGCGCTGACTCATGTCGACGGGGATGGCAGCCAGCGTGCGCCGCTCGGCAACGTGCGCATCCATCACGGCGACGCGCTGGAGGTGTTGCAGCGCATTCCCGACGGGGCGCTGTCGTTCCTCTACCTGCTGCACCCCGATCCGTGGCCCAAGGCGCGCCACGCCAAGCGGCGGATGATGAACGACGGGCCGGTCGATCTCTTCGCGGCCAAGCTCAAGCCCGGCGGCGAGCTGCGCTTCGGCACCGACCATGCCGTCTACCTGCGCCACGCGCTGATGGTCATGCGCCGCCATCGCCACCAGTTCGACTGGCTCTGCGACAAGTCCGCCGACTTCCAGAAGCGCCCCGGCGGCTGGCCCGAGACCCGCTATGAGGCCAAGGCCCGCGCCGTCTATGGGCACGAGGTCTGGTACTTCCGCTACCGGCGGCGCTGAAGCGCGGTCGGATCAGGTCGGGGCGAAGGCGCCGGTGCGGTTCAGCTTGTCGATCACCTCGTCCAGCGGCTCGACCACGGTCACGCTGCGGCCCTCGCCGAAGCGGATGCGCGTGCCGTCGCGCACCGGCGAGATGAAGGTGACCTGGCTGGCGTTGATCGCGGTGGCGACGCGGTCGGCGCTGGTGAACTTGACGAACATTCCGTTCTCCCACTGGAAGGGGCAA
>CAZFPW010000055.1:0-2453 GCA_964520765.1 uncultured Novosphingobium sp. | reverse complement strand
GCGGTCGGCGCTGGTGAACTTGACGAACATTCCGTTCTCCCACTGGAAGGGGCAACGTAACCGTTTCGCGCGTTCAGGCCAGAGGCTTCGATAAAGGCGCCGCCGGGCGGTGGGCGGTCAGCCCACCACCCCGGCCGCGGCGAGGACCGCCAGGGTCAGCACGTCGGGCGCGATGGCGGTCATCGGGGCGATCTGCACGGGCTTCTCCATGCCGATCAGCATCGGCCCGATCGTCGCCCCGCCGCCCAGCTCGCGCAGCAGCTTGGCCGAGATGTTGGCCGATTGCAGCCCCGGCATGATCAGGATGTTGGCCGGGGCCGAGAGGCGCTGGAACGGATAGTTCGCCATGATCTTGGGATTGAGCGCGACGTCGGCGGCCATCTCGCCCTCGTACTCGAACGAGACCTTGCGGGCATCGAGGATGGCCACCGCCTCGCGGATGTTCTCCAGCCACCTGCCCGAAGGATTGCCGAAGGTCGAATAGGAGAGGAAGGCCACGCGCGGCTCATGCCCCAGGCGGCGGGCGACGGCGGCCGTCTCGACCGCGATGTGGGCGAGGTCCTCGGCGCTCGGGCGCTCGTTGATCGTCGTGTCGGCCAGGAACACGGTGTAGTTCTTGGCGACCATCAGGTGCGTGCCGAAGGCGATCTGGCCGGGCTTCGGATCGAGCACCAGGCGCACTTCCTTCATGGTCTGCGCGAAGGGCCGGGTAAGGCCGGAGATCATCGCGTCGCCATGGCCCAGCGCGACCAGCAGCGAGGCGAAGGCGTTGCGGTCGTTGTTGACCATCCGGCGCACGTCGCGCTCCATGAAGCCGCGCCGCTGGAGCCGGTTGTAGAGGTACTCGACCATCTCGGGCACGAAGGGCGAATCGCTCGCGTTGTGGATCTCGAACTCGTCGGGGTTGGAGATGCCCAGCTCCAGCAGCTTCTCGCGCACCGCCTGGGTGCGGCCGACCAGCACGGGAATGCCATAGCCGAAATCGCGGAACTGGATCGCGGCGCGCAGCACCACGTCCTGCTCGCCCTCGGCGAAGACGACGCGCTTGGGGTTCGCCTTGGCCAGGGCATAGACGTTGGTCAGCGCCGAGGTCGTCGGGTTGAGCCGCGCCTTGAGGCTGAGGCGATAGGCGTCGAAGTCCTCAATCGGCTTCTGCGCCACGCCCGAATCCATCGCGGCCTTGGCGACGGCGGAGGGCACGACTTCCATCAGGCGCGGGTCGAACGGCGCGGGGATGATGTATTCCGGGCCGAACTGGTGGTTCTTGCCATAGGCCGCGGCGACTTCCTCGGGCACCTGCTCGCGCGCCAGGTTGGCGATGGCGTTGGCCGCGGCGATCTTCATCTCCTCGTTGATCGCGGTGGCCCGCACGTCGAGCGCGCCGCGGAAGATGAAGGGGAAGCCCAGCACGTTGTTGACCTGGTTTGGATAGTCCGAACGGCCCGTGGCGACGATCGCGTCGGGGCGCACCGCCTTGGCTTCGGGCGGGGTGATCTCCGGATCGGGGTTGGCCATGGCGAAGATGATCGGCTGGGCCGCCATGTCCTTCACCATGTCCTGCGTGACCGCGCCCTTGGCCGAGAGGCCCAGGAAGATGTCGGCGCCGACCAGGGCTTCCTTGAGGGTGCGCTTGTCGGTGTCGATCGCATGGGCGGACTTGAACTGGTCGACGTTCTCGCGGCCCTTGTAGATCACGCCGCGCGTGTCGCAGACGGTGACGTTCTCATGCCGTACGCCCATCGACTTGATGAGCGCGGTGCAGGCGAGGGCCGAGGCGCCCGCGCCGTTGACCACGACCTTCACGTCCTCGAACCTGCGGCCGGTGAGGAAGCAGGCGTTGACCAGGCCGGCGGCGGCGATGATCGCCGTGCCGTGCTGGTCGTCGTGCATGACCGGGATCTTCATCCGCTCGCGCAGGGTCTGCTCGATGACGAAGCATTCGGGGGCCTTGATGTCTTCCAGGTTGATGCCGCCGAAGCTCGGCTCCATCATCGCGATGGCCTCGATCAGCGCCTCGGTGTTTTCGGAAGCCAGCTCGATGTCGATCGAATCGACGTCGGCGAAGCGCTTGAACAGCACGGCCTTGCCTTCCATCACCGGCTTGGAGGCCAGCGCGCCGAGATTGCCCATGCCGAGGATGGCGGTGCCGTTGGAGATGACGGCGACGAGGTTGCCCTTGGCGGTGTAGTCGTAGGCGGTTGCCGGATCGTCCGCGATGGCCTGGACCGGGATGGCGACGCCCGGCGAATAGGCCAGGCTCAGATCGCGCTGGGTCGCCATCGGCTTGGAGGCGATGATCTCGATCTTACCGGGGCGGATCGTATTGTGATAGAACAGCGCCTCGCGCTCGGTGAACTTGACGTTGATTTCGTCCGACACGTGAATCTCCAGATAGCGCCCGCGCCCTAAACCATGTTTCGCGCGATTGCGAGCAACTGGCTTCGCAAAATTAG
>CAZFPW010000054.1:0-12760 GCA_964520765.1 uncultured Novosphingobium sp. | reverse complement strand
GGCTGGCCGAGCGAGGTCAGGCGGGCGCGCACCTTGGGATCGTCGGAGGCCAGGGCCGCGCGATGATCCTCGGGGCCGAGCAGGGCGATGGTCGAGCTGGTCTCGGTCAGGCCGTAGGCATTGGTGAAGCCGGTGCCGGCGAAGCGCTCCAGCGCCTTGGTGATGACCTCCAGCGGCATCTTGCCGCCGCCGTAGGAAATCTGCCGGAGCGAGGAGACGTCGTGGGTCGCGCCCTTTTCGATGGCCTCGATGATGCGGCCCAGCATGGTCGGCACGACGAAGGCGTTGGTCACCCGCTCGGCCTCGACCAGGCTCAGCCAGCCCTCGGGCGAGAAGGAGGGCAGCATCACGATCTTCCGGTTCGAATAGATCGAACTCATCAGCGCCGAGATGCCGGCGATGTGATAGGGCGGGACGACCACGATCGCGGCGGAATCCTCATCCGCAGAGGCGAACTCGACCGTGCCGAGGATATAGCCCAGCAGGTTGGAATGGCGCAGGATCGCCGCCTTGGGCGCCGCCGTGGTGCCGCTGGTGAAGAGTTGGACGGCCACGCCTTCGCCCGGATCGTATTCCCGGCCCTCGGCGTCCGGCACGGTTTCCTGCACCTTCTGGACGAACAGCTCGCGCGCATAGACCGTGTGGCCCTGGTCGCCGGCTATGCGCTCCACCCGCCCCTCGTCCCCGACGATCAGGGCCGGGGCGATGCGGTCGAGCAGGGCGGCCAGGTCCTGGTCGGCCAGGCGGTAGTTGAGCGGGCAATAGGGCACGCCGGCCAGGGCCGCGCCGAACAGGGCGATCACCGCCGCCTCGCTGCTCTCGTCGAGCAGGGCGACGTATTCGACGCCGCTTTCCTGGATCAGCTCGAAGGCCCCGCGCGCCGCGGCGAGCAGCTCGCCATAGGTCCAGCGCTTGCCGTCGCAGACCAGGCCGACCCGGTCGGGCGCGGCCTCGGCCGCCATTTCGAGGAGGAGTGCGATGTTCATGCCGTCAGCGTCTCTGTCCGATCAGTCCGAAGCGGGAAGCGGCTTGGCGTCCTTGGTGACGAGCTTCACCCCGTCGACCGAGAGCGAGCCCTTGCCGGGCTTGACGCAGAGCAGCTCGTACTGGCCGTCGGCATCGACGTAGCGCTTGCCCATCAGGGTGCCGTCGGCGAAGTCGGGGTCGAGCGCGGCGGCTTCGGCCGGCTTGGCCTCGCCCATCGGCGCGCCGCCGCATTCGATAGTGCCGCCGCCAGTGCGGATCACCATGACCTCGGTGTCGCAAGCGGCGCTCTTAAGACGGGTTCCGGGCTTCATCTCTCTAATCCTCAGCTATTGGCCTGCGCATCCGTGCGGATGTCAGGCGATTGCACCGGCGGCCTTTAGGCGCTCGATATGGTCCCATTCAAGACCCAGTTCCAGCAATACCGTCTCGGTATGTTCGGAGTGCTCCGGGGCACGAGAGGTGCTGGTCGGCGCATGGTCGTACTGCACCGGACCGCGCACCACACGGACCGGGGCCGAACCGTCGATCGGCTCGACCTCGAAGAAGGCGTCGTTGGCGATCGCCTGGCCGTCCTCGCCCAGGTCCAGGAAGCTCTGCACGGCGGCCCACTGGCCCTTCATCGTCTTGAGCCGTTCGCGCCAGTAGTCGAAGCTCCGCGCGGCGAAGGCGCCGGCCACCAGATCGCTGATTTCCGCGCTGTGCTCCCGCAATCCCGCGGCATCGGCGAAGCGCGGGTCGCTGGCCGCCTCGGTCAGGCCGAGATGCTCGAAGGTGTCGCGGATGTAGGGATCGGGGACCATGATGAACAGGCTGATGCAGCGCCCGTCGGAGGTCGAGAAATGGCCCATGAAGGGGTTGACCGGCGCGCCGCCGACCTTGGGCAGGCCCACCCGCATCATGCCGCCGCCGTGCAGGTAGGGCGCGATGACCATGCCCGACATCCACATCGCGGTGGAGAGCAGGGAGACGTCGACCTCGCTCGGCTCGCCGGTGCGTTCGCGGTGGAACAGCGCCCCGGCGATGCCGCCGGCCAGGTTCATCCCCGCCGAGGAATCGCCCATGCCGCCGACGCCCATCTGCAGGGGGACGTCGAACTCCTCCGGCGTCATCGCATGGGCGACGCCGCTGTGGATCCAGAAGGCGGTCATGTCGTAGCCGCCCCGGTCCCGGTCCGGCCCCTTGTCGCCATAGCCGCTGCCGCGCGCATAGATGATGTTGGGATTGACCGCGCGGATATGCTCCAGGTCGATCTTCAGCTTCGCCCGCGCGGCGGGCAGGTAGTTGGTCAGGAAGACGTCGGCGTCCTGCGCGAGGCGGTAGATCAGCTCCTGCCCCTCGGGCTTGGAGATGTCGATCGCGACGCTGCGCTTGCCCCGGTTGGGATGCTGGATCATCGGATTGGCGACGGGATCGAAGGCCATCCCGCCGATCGACCGGGCGCCGCGCTGGGCGTCGCCCCGGACGGGATGCTCGACCTTGATGACGTCCGCGCCCCAATCGGCCAGGATCGCGCCGGCCGCGGGCACGAAGACGAACTGGGCCACTTCCAGGACCCGGATGCCCTTCATCACCTGGGTCATGGGGTGCTGCCTCTCGCACCATGAAGGCCGTTCGTCCTGAGGAGGCGTTGAAGCCGTAGGCTGAAACGCCGTCTCGAAGGACCTGCGCGGGGCGCGAATGCTTCGAGACGGGCCCTCAATCTGCGATTTCGGTCCCTCCTCAGCACGAACGGATAGATGAAAGGATGAAAGCTCATCCGCCTCAGGCGATCGCGCCCTTGGCCTTGAGTTCCTCGATCCGGTCCCATTCCAGGCCCAGCTCCATCAGCACCAGCTCGGTATGCTCGGAGGCCTGGGGCGCGCGGGTGGTTTCCAGGGCCTCGCCGTTGAACTGGACCGGGCCGCGGACCAGCTTCAGCGGGCGGCCGCTGGCGTCGCCGCCCTCGACCTCGATGAAGGTGTCGTTGGCGATGGCCTGCTCGTCGGTCAGGAAATCGCGGAACGACTGGATCGGCGCCCACTGGCCCGAATAGGTCTTGAGGTGCTGGCGCCAGTATTCGAACGGCTGCGCGGCGAAGGCCTTGACCAGGATGTCGCTGGCCGCGCCGGCGTTCTCGAACAGGGCCGTGGGCTCGGAGAAGCGCGGATCATCGGCCGCCTCGGGCACGCCGACATGCTCGAACAGGCTGCGGATGTGGCCGGTGGGGGAGATCGTGCAGAGGTTGATCGTGCCGCCGTCCGACGCCTGGTAGTTGCCCATGAACGGGTTGCGCGCCGCGCCGCCGGTGCCGGGCATCGGGTTGCGGCCGAGCACGCCGGTCTCCGCGACCTGGGCGATCACCGTGCCGCTGGCCCAGGCGGCCGCGCTCATCAGCGAGATGTCCAGCTCGGTCGCTTCGCCGGTGCGCTCGCGGTGGAACAGGGCGGAGGAGATGCCGCCGGCGATGAACATGCCGCCGATGGAATCGCCGAAGGCCGGGATGCCCTGGGTGAGGGGGCCGGGCAGCTCTTCCGGGGTCATGGCGATGGCAATGCCGCTGCGCGACCAGAAGGCCGTGCCGTCGAAGCCGCCGGATTCGCGTTCCGGCCCCTTGTTGCCCCAGGCGGTGCCGCGCACGTAGATGATGTTCGGGTTGGCGGCGCGAATGTGCTCGATGTCGATCTTGTTCTTCTGGCGCACGCGCGGGAGCAGGTTGGTCAGGAAGACGTCGGCGGTCTTGGCCAGCTCATAGATCAGCTCCTGCCCCTCGGGCGTGCCGATATCGATGCCGACGCTGCGCTTGCCGCGGTTGGGGTGCTCGATCATCGTGTGGCGCTCGGGATCGAGCTGGATGCCGCCCATGTTGAGGAAGCCGCGCTGGGTATCGCCGCGCACCGGATCTTCCACCTTGATGACGTCCGCGCCCCAATCGGCCAGGATGGCGCCGGCGGCGGGGACGAACGTGAATTGCGCCACTTCGAGGACGCGAACGCCCTGCATCACCTTGATCATGTAGAGTCCTGTTCCCGTATTCTGCGTCCGAATATCCGGCCGTCCTGCGCGCAAAGCGCACGGCGATCAACCGTCGAAGCGATCGCCGCGACGATTTAGGCGGCGGACAAGGCCCAGTTGCAGTTTTCGCAGTGTCGGTTGCGGAAAACTGAATTGACACCTGAACTAAAATTACTAACCTAGGTTAGGTAAAGCGGCCGATCCGCACCACTCGATTCGCACGGAGTTTCCATGAACAAGTTCGCCCCGATCGCCTTCGTCGCGACCCTCACCCTCTTCTCGCTGGCCCCGGCCGCCCTCCACGCCGAGACCTCGCAGTCGGTCCGCGCCGCGACGGAAGCCGCCGCTCCGGTCAACGTCGTCGCCGGCAAGACCCTCTACAACGCCAGCGGCAGCCGCATCGCCGCCGTCTATCGCGTCGCCGCCGACGGCCGCGTGCAGGTCATCATCGACGGCAAGCTGATCACCGTTCCCGCCGACACCCTGTCGGAAGTGAACGGCAAGGTCACCACCAGCCTGACCAAGTCGGAACTGCTCCGCAGCGCCCGCTAAGCGCGGCCGACACGCCAGAAAACGAGAAGGGCGGCGCGAAAGCGTCGCCCTTTTTCGTGCGTGACGTGGGGATGCGTGACGTGGGGAGAGGGTTCAGCCCTCGTTCGGATCGGCCAGGCGGCGCGCCCAGGGCGCGTTCTTGGCCAGGTTGTCGTAGATCACGCCGAGCGACTGGCTGAGCTGCTCGAGCTGCGCCTCGTCCAGGCCGCGGAACACGCGCTCGGCGTTCGCCTTGGCGACCTCGGCGGCGTTGGTGAGGAGGGGCTTGGCGGCGTCGGTCACATAGACCGCGCGGGCGCGGCGGTCGTCGTCGCGCTCGCGCCGTTCGAGCAGGCCGTCGGCGCAGAGCCGGTCGATCAGCCGCCCGGCCGAGGCTTCCGACATCTCCAGAATCTCGGCGATTGTGCGCTGGGTCGATCCGGGCCGGCTCGCGACCACGGCGATCAGGCCCCACTGCGAGCGGGTGATGCTCATCTCGCTCAGCCGGCGGTCGAAGTCGCTGCGCAGCAGGCGCGCCAGCACCGAGATGCGGATCGCGATGTCCTGCTTGAGCTGGCTGTCGTCGGCGATGGCGGCCCCCGATGCTTGCATGTTCAGCGCCGGTATATCGCGGGCGGCGCGAAATGCACCACCCGCGAATTGACCGTGTCAGACACGCTCGATGATGATCGCCGGGGCCATGCCGCCCGCCGCGCACATGGTGATGAGGGCATAGCGGCCGCCGGTGCGCTCCAGTTCGTCGAGCGCGGTGCCGATCAGGATCGCGCCGGTCGCGCCGATCGGGTGGCCCAGCGCGATCGAGCCGCCGTTGGGGTTCACCTTGGCGCGGTCGAGGTCGAGGTCGCGGATGAACTTCTCGACGACCACGGCGAAGGCCTCGTTGATCTCCCAGACGTCGATGTCGTCCTTGGTCAGGCCGGCGCGCTCCAGCACTTTCTTGGCGGCCGGGACCGGGGCGTTGAGCATCAGGGTCAGGTCGTCGCCCATGTTGGCCGTGGCGACGATCCGGGCGCGGGGCTTCATCCCGTGCTTCTCGGCGTATTCCTTGGAGGCGAGCAGGACGCCGGCCGACCCGTCGACCACGCCCGAGGAGATGCCGACGTGGTGGATCGGCTTGACCTCCACGTCGGGATAGACCTGGTTCACCAGCTCCACATAGGTCTTGCCGCCGGGCTCGCTCGGCATGTTGAAGAACATCTCGAAGGCGGGCTTGAGGCCGGCGAGGCTTTCCGCCGTGGTGTCGGGGCGGGGGTATTCCTCGTGGTCGAGGATCACGTTGCCGTCATCGTCCTTCACCGTGATGGTCGACTTGGCGAAGCGGCCTTCCTTCAGCGCCACGTCGGCGCGGCGCTGGCTTTCGACGCCCAGGGCTTCCAGCTCGGCGCGGGTGATGCCCTCGATCGCGGCGATCGCGTCGGCGGCGACGCCCTGGTTGGTCTGCGGGTGCTTGGCCTGGAGGCGGGGGTTGCCCACGCCCATGCCGCCGCCGCCGACGCCCGCCTCGCGCATCTTCGCGCCATAGGCGTTGACGTAGGACAGCATCTCCGTGCCGCCGGCGATCACCAGGTCTTCCATGCCCGCCATGATCTGCGCCGCGCCCAGGGCGACCGCGCTGATCCCGCCGCCGCAATAGCGGTTGAGCCCGATGCCGCTGGCCTTCTGGCTGAACCCGGCGTCGACCGCCGCCATGCGCCCGATCGCGCCGCCCTGGAGGCCCATCGTGGCCGAGGTCGACCAGAGGATGTCGTCCACTTCCTCGGTATTGAGGTCGTTGCGCTCCTTGAGCGCGGTCAGGACCGTGGCGGTGAGATGCTCCGGGTGCATCTGCGAGAGCGCGCCCTTGCCCATTTTGCCAATGCCCCGGGGGGTGCGGACGGCGTCGATGATATAGGCTTCTGCCACGGGATGTCTCCTAGGATATGCGTGTTTCGGCTTTTGCGAAGTGGAACCGGTTTGGCAATTCTTGGCGGCGTGCCCCTGCACGAAAAGCCGCTTGCATCGCGGCGGCGATCAGGTGCGAATCTCGTCGGCGGGAACTACCGTCCATCTCGGGGACTCAAGTAGGGGACCGGTTTCGCCTCGGCAATGTCCACGATTCCCTGTCTTCGCCTTGGCGTCCCCGCCTTGACGCCGGCGGCGGTCTTGTCGAAGCAGGCGCGGTTGGTTTTTACGGGGACTTTTGCATGACGCGATCTGGGGGATCTGACGGCGCGGCCGCGTCCGGCACCTTTGCCCCCCTGCGCTTCCCCACGTTCCGGCGGATCTGGATCACCAGCCTGTTCTCGAACTTCGGCCAGCTCATCCTGGGCGTCGGCGCGGCCTGGGAGATGACCCGGCTCAGCGACGATCCCAGCATGGTCGCTCTGGTCCAGACCGCCCTGATGATCCCGCTGATGCTGGTCGCGGTCCCGGCCGGCGCCGTCGCCGACATGTTCGACCGGCGCAAGATCGCCATGGCCGGCCTGGGCTTTTCCGCGCTGTCGGGGGCGGCGCTCACGGCGCTCGCCTTCGCCGGCCTGACCACGCCGTGGGGCCTGCTGGGCTTCTGCGTGCTGATCGGCGCGGGCGTGGCGCTCTATGCGCCCTCCTGGCAGGCCTCGATCACCGAGCAGGTGTCGGAAACGCACCTGCCCGCCGCGATCGGGCTCGGCTCGATCAGCTACAATGTCGCGCGCAGCTTCGGGCCGGCGCTGGGCGGGCTGATCGTGGTGGCCTTCGGGGCCAAGGCCGCCTTCGCGATCAACGCCTCGTTCTACCTGCCGCTGCTGATCGCCTTCCTGCTCTGGCAACGGCAGCACACGCCCTCGCGCCTCCCGCCCGAGCGGATCGACCGGGCGATCGTCTCGGGCGCGCGCTATGCGCTGCACTCGCCGCCGATCCGCACGGTGCTGGTCCGGGCCTTCCTGTTCGGGCTGACCAGCGCCGGCTACGTCGCGCTCGGCCCGCTCATCGCCCGCGACGTGCTCCACGGCACGGCGGCGACCTATGGCATCATGCTCGGCGCCACGGGCGTCGGCGCCGTGACCGGCGCGCTGATGATCAGCGAGCTGCGCGCGAGGCTGTCGGCCGAGACCGCGGTGCGCATCTTCGCGCTCGGCACCGGCCTGGCGATGGCCGTCGTCGGAATCAGCCACAGCCTGGTGCTGACCTGCGCCGCCTTCTTCGTGGTCGGCCTGTGCAACATGACCACGGTGTCGCTGCTCAACGTCGGGGTGCAGCTGTCCTCGCCGCGCTGGGTGACGGCGCGGGCGCTGTCGCTCTATTCCTCGGCCCTGACCGGCGGGATCGCCATCGGCGCATGGCTGTGGGGCGTGGCCACGGCCCATTTCGGCGTCTCGAACGCGATGCTGATCTCCGCCCTGGCCGTGCTGGTGTCGAGCCTGGTGGGCTTCCTGATCCCGCTCCAGGACGACCGCGAGGTCGATACCGAATCGGTCGGTCTCGCCAACGAGGTGGAGGTCGGCATGGCCTTGACGATGCGCTCCGGACCGGTCGTCGTCGAGGTCGAATACTGCGTCGATCCCGACAAGGCGCGGCCGTTCTATGCCGTGGCGCAGAAGCTCCAGCGCATCCGCAAGCGCAACGGCGCGTTCGACTGGTCGATCTCCCGCGACATTGCCGACCCGTCCCTGTGGATCGAGCGCTACCACTGCCCGACCTGGGGCGACTATCTGCGCCTGCGCGACCGCTACACCCAGGCCGACCTCGATATCCAGGCGGAGGTCGACACGTTCAACCGCGCGGGCCGGGGCATGCGGGTCCGGCGGATGCTGGAGCGGCCCTATGGCTCGGTCCGGTGGAAGGCGGAGAGCCCCGATCCGGGCATCGGCACGATCGGCTATATCGGGCCCTAGCTTTATCGCGGGCGCCCTTGCGGGATGCTGCGCAATCGTTCAGCACAGGCATTCGAAGAGCCGCGCGTAGCGGTCAGGCGACAGTCTTGGAGAGGTCATCGTGACGACAGGAAAGAAGTATCGCGTTATCCAGTGGGCGACCGGCAATGTCGGCAGCCGGGGCCTGCGCACGGTGATCGAGCATCCCGAAATGGAGCTGGTCGGCCTCTGGGTCAGTTCCGAGGCCAAGGTCGGCAAGGACGCCGGGGAACTGGCGGGCATCGCGCCCATCGGCATCGAGGCGACCAATTCGGCGGCGGACCTGATCGCGCTCGACGCGGATTGCGTACTCTACATGCGCCAGGGCGTCGACTGGGACGAGGTTTGCGCGATCCTCGAATCCGGCAAGAACATCTCCACCACGCGCGGCGAGTTCCACAATCCGAAGATGATGGACCAGACCGCCCGGGCCCGGGTGGAGGAAGCCTGCCGCAAGGGCGGAACCTCGATCTATTCCACCGGCTCCAGCCCGGGGTTCAGCACCGAGGCGATGATCATTCCGCTGCTCTCGATGCAGCGCCGGCTCGATTGCCTGACGATCGACGAATTCGCCGATGTCTCCAGCCGCAACTCGCCCGAGATGCTGTTCCGGATCATGGGCTTCGGCGCGCCGATGGGCCCTTACGACCAGCGCCGGGCGGACCACCTGAAGTATGACTTCGGCAATTCGCTGGCGGTCGTCGCCGACGCGATGGGCCTCTCCTTCGATGCGGTCGAGGCGTTCGGAGAGCTGTCCCCGGTCACGGAGGATGTCCATATCGCCGCCGGCACCGTGCCGAAGGGGACGGTCGGCGCCATGCGCACGACGATCACCGGCCTGCACAAGGGCAAGCCCGTGCTGCGGATGCGGACCAACTGGTACGTCTCCAACCGGATCGAAGCCGATTGGGAGCTGCTCCATTCCGGCTGGCGCGTGGTGATGGAAGGCGACACGCCGATGAACATCCTCATCACCTATCCGGAAATGAGCGCGGAGGACTATGCCGCCTTCACGCCCGGCCTGACCGCCCACCGCGCCGTCAACGCGATTCCCATGGTCTGCGAGGCCGCGCCGGGAATTCGCACCACGGTCGACCTGCCGCAGGTGATCCCGCACTTCGTGCGATAGAAACGGAACGATCCGCCCTAAGGTTGCGTGGACTCTCGGCGTGTTGCGGAGGTGTAGGCTGCGAGTCCGCTTACCGGCAGTTCTCCGAACGACGCTTCGCCAAGCCGTCCATAGGCAGAAACCGTTTTCCTACTCCGCCGCGCTTTGCCACCTTCCGCGGCATGGAACGGCGCGGGATCATGGGTGGCAGGGCGGCATCGGGCGATCCGGTGCAAGGTGACGCCTGCGGTGCAAGGCGACGCTTTCCGGGGCAAGGAGACAGTTTTCCTCAGGACATTGTGCATTTCGTCAATTTCGGCGGTTTTCCGGGCAATTCCGGCAGTTCGGATTGCGGCCTGGGGGGCTTGCCTACCTCACCTCAATCAGGCCGTCTCCGGGCCCCGACCCTGGCTCCCGATTCGCTCCGCCACGGCGACCAGCCGCCTGGCCTGGTCGAGGTGGAGCAGTTCCGTCATCTTGCCGTCGATGCGGATCACGCCCTTGCCGGCGTTCTCGGGCAGGGCGAAGGCGGCGATCACCCCGTGGGCCCAGGCGAGTTCCTCGGGGCTGGGGGAGAACACCTCGTTAGTCGGGTCGATCTGGTTCGGGTGGATCAGGCTCTTGCCGTCGAAGCCGAACAGCAGGCCCTGCTCGGCCTCGGCGCGGAAGGCGGCGAGGTCGCGGAACTCGTTGCACACGCCGTCGAGTATCGCGATGCCGTGCGCCCGCGCCGCGGCGACGGCCATGCTCAGGAAGGGCAGGAACGGCGTGCGCTCCGCCGTCAGCGGCGCGCGCATCTCCTTGGCGAGGTCGTTGGTCCCCATGATCCACAGCGACAGCCGCGTATCGGCGGCGCGCGCGGCGATGGCCTCCAGCCGGAAGACCGAGGCGCAGGTCTCGATCATCGCCCAGAGCTGCAGCGCGGCGGGCGCGGCGGCGAGGGCGGCCTGATAGCGGTCGATGTCCTCGGGCGTGGAGACCTTGGGCACGAGCACTGCGTCGGCGCCCGCTTCGGCAATCGCCGCCAGGTCCGCCGCGCCCCATTCGGTGTCGATGCCGTTGACGCGGATCGCCACCTCGCGATGGCCGAACCCGCCCTCGCGAACCGCGGCCACGGCGGCGGCGCGGGCCTCGGCCTTCATGTCGGGCGCGACGGCGTCTTCCAGGTCGAGGATCACCACGTCGCAGGGCAGGGTGCGCGCCTTGGCGATGGCCTTGGCGTTCGAGGCGGGCAGGTAGAGCGCGCTGCGGCGCGGGCGGTCTTGCGATGGGGTCGTGGTCATGGCCGAGTCTGTGAAAGTTGCGCGCGGGCCGGTCAAGCCGGGTGACGCGGGAACGGTGGCCGCCTATGGGACGTTGCAGTCCGGGGTCGGTCACAGGGATCGGAAATGAGCGAGCCTTCCGCGCGGGAAGTCGGCAGGAACAGTTTGGGCGCATCGAGCCTGGAAGAGGACCGGGGCGTGTCGCCTTCCGTCTGGCGTTTCGCCAGGGCGACGCGCGTGCATGTCGTCGTCGACGGGGCCGACTATTTCGACCTGATGAAGGACGCCATGCTCGCGGCGCAGCAGCAGATCCTGATGGTCGGCTGGGACTTCGACACCCGCATCCGCCTGGGCGAGGGGCGGCGCTGGTGGAACCTGCCGCGCAAGGACCGCCATCCCGCCCGGCTCGGCGCCTTCGTGGTCTGGCTGGTGAAGCGGCGCAAGGCCTTGCAGGTCCGCGTGCTCAAGTGGAACTTCGGCGCGCTGAAGTTCGTGCTGCGCGGCACGATGATCCTCGACCTCTATCGCTGGTGGCGGCAGCCGCGGATCGACTTCAAGTTCGATTCGGCCCACCCCCTGGGCTGCTCTCACCACCAGAAGATCGTGGTGATCGACGATCGCTTCGCGGTCTGCGGCGGGCTCGACATGACGTCCGACCGCTGGGATACGCCCGCCCATATCGAGCACGATCCGCGCCGCCGCCAGCCCAACGGCAAGCCCTATGGCCCTTGGCACGACATCACCATGATGATCGAGGGCGATGCGGCCTGCACCCTGGGCGACCTCGGCCGGGCGCGCTGGGTGACCGCGGGCGGCGATCCGCTGGAACCGTGCGATCCCCAGGCCGAGAGCGCCTGGCCGGAGAAGCTCGCGGCCCAGTTCACCGATGTCGATATCGGCATCGCCCGGACCCGCGCCGCCTATCGCGGCGCGCCCGAGGTGACCGAGATCGAGGAGCTGTTCGTCGAGCATATCGCCCGCGCGCGCCGTTTCATCTATGCCGAGAGCCAGTATTTCGCCTCGCGCCGGATCGCCGAGGCGATCGCCCTGCGCGTCGCGGAGCCCGATCCGCCCGAGATCGTCCTGATCAATCCGCTGAGCGCGGAAGGCTGGCTGGAGCAGGCGGCGATGGACGGGGCGCGGGTGCGCCTGCTCCACGCGATCGGAGAGCGGGACCACAAGCGCGCCTTCCGCATCTTCGTGCCCTTCGCCTCGGAAGGGACGCCGATCTACGTCCATGCCAAGCTGATGATCGTCGACGACGAGGTCCTGCGCATCGGCTCGGCCAACATGAACAACCGCTCGATGGGGCTCGATACCGAATGCGACGTCTTCATCGATGCGGCGCGACCCGGCAACGGCCATGCCAGCGCCGCGATCACCTCGCTGCGCCACACCCTGCTGGCCGAGCACTGCGGCCTGGAACCAAGTCAGGTTACGGCGCTTCTGGATGAACAGGGATCGATGGCCGCGATGATCGACCGATTGGCCCAGAGGAATTCAGGGGCGGGCAAGCGCCTTGCGCCTTTTGCCTTGCGTCCGCTGACCGATGCGGAGAAAGCGGTGGCCGACAATGCCCTGCTCGATCCTGAACGGCCCGGCGAGCTGTTCGAGCCGATCGGCGGAAAGCGGGGCCTGTTCAGACGCGGCGGGATTCTCCGCCGCCCGCGATAAGGAGAGCTATGCGGATGGCCCACCACCACGACCATTCAGATCAGGACGACGGCCCGCTCGCCAAGCTGCCCGTCCCCGAAGAGGTGCAGGAGGCGATCCGTACCCTGATCCGCTGGTCCGGCGACGATCCGTCGCGCGAAGGCCTGCTCGACACCCCGGCGCGCGTCGCCCGGGCGTGGAAGGAATACTGCCAGGGCTATGCCGACGATCCGGCGATCCACCTGTCCCGCGTGTTTCACGAGGTCGGCGGCTATGACGAGGTCGTCCTGCTCAAGGACATCCCGTTCCAGTCCCATTGCGAGCATCACATGGCG
>CAZFPW010000053.1:4974-12848 GCA_964520765.1 uncultured Novosphingobium sp. | reverse complement strand
GGTGGCCGGTCTCGGCCCTGCTCGGCATGCTGCTGCACATGACCTGGCACGTGGTCGACGGCGCGGACGGCGACCTGGCGCGGATGACCGGCCGCTCCAGCCCCTTCGGAGAGATGATCGACGGCGTCTGCGACTATACCAGCCACGTCATCCTCTACTTCATCCTCGGCTGGCTGCTGTGGCGGCAGGACGGCTCGATCGCCTGGTGGCTGATGTGGGCCGCCGGGCTCAGCCACTTCGTCCAGGCCAACCACGTGGAGGTGCAGCGCCGGCAATACCAGTGGTGGGTCTATGGCACGCCCTGGATTCGCCACAGCCACGGCGACAAGGACGCGGCCACCCGCAAGAGCCTGTTCGGCGGGATCGTCTCGTTCTACCTCGCGCTCGCCGCGGGCATGACCCCCTATGCCCACCGCATCGACGAGGCGGTCGAGGCCGCCAAGGACGATCCCGCCGCGCAGGAGCGCATCCGCCAGGTCGCCAAGGCCGGGGAAGCGCCGCTGCTGCCGCTGCTCAAGCTGCTCGGCCCCAATCCGCGGGCGATCGTGCTCGGCCTGTCGATGCTCGCGGGCAGCCCGCTCTATTACTTCCTGTACCAGGCGGTGTTCCTCAACCTGCTGCTGGCCCTGTCGGTCGTGCTGCACAACCGCGCGGCCAAGCGCATGGCGGCCGAGATTTCGGCGTAGCTTGCTCCACTGACGTGGAGGGCGGTGCCGGCCCACTCCCCCGGCCCGGCCACCCATAGCATATCCTGTCGGGTGGCCGGGCCGGGGGAGTGGGCCGGCACCGCACCTGATTCAGCCTCTAGGAAGTCGGCGCGGAGCCGGTATCATCCGGCCCATGCAGCTTGAAACCCTCCTGGGCGAGGCCGGCGGCCTTGCCGACCGCATCGTCGCGCTGCGCCGCGCGGTCCATGCCGAGCCGGAGATCGGGCTCCACACGCCCAGGACCCGCGACAAGGTGCGCGCCGCGCTGGCCCACCTGCCGCTCGAATGGCGCGAAGGCCCCTCGACCACCGGGCTGGTCGCCGTGCTGAAGGGCGGCGCGACGCAAGGCGACCCGACTCGCCGGGTGCTGCTGCGCGGGGACATGGACGCGCTGCCGATGCCGGAGGAGACCGGCCTGCCCTTCGCCTCGACCGTTCCCGGCGCGATGCACGCCTGCGGCCACGATGCGCATACCGCGATGCTGGCGGGCGCGGCCGAGCTGCTCTGCGCGCGGCGCGCGGCGCTGGCGGGCGAGGTGCTCTTCATGTTCCAGCCGGGCGAGGAAGGCTATCACGGCGCGCGCTTCATGCTCGACGACGGCCTGCTGGGCGGAACGGATCATGGGCCGCTGCCCGACGCCGCCTTCGCCCTGCACGTCATGCCCAATGCGCCGCACGGACTGATCGCCGGCCGGCAAGGCCCGCTGATGGCCGCGGCGGACCAGATCGACATCGTGATCGAGGGACGCGGCGGCCATGCCTCCATGCCGCACCAGACGCTCGATCCGGTGCCGGTCGCCTGCGAGATCATCCTGGCGCTCCAGGCCATGGCCACCCGCCGCTTCGACGCCGCCGACGCGGTGGTGGTGACGATCACCCGGCTCGACGCGGGCACGACCCACAACGTGATTCCGGATCGGGCCACGCTCAAGGGCACGATGCGCTCGCTCTCGGCCGAGCATCGCGCCCGCCTGCGCGAGACGGTGGAGCAGGTCGCCATGGGCATCGCCGCGGCGCACGGGCTGTCGGCCGAGGTCACGATGACGGAAGGCTTTCCCGTCACCCTCTGCGACGGCCGCGCGGTCGATTTCGGAGAGGCGGTCGCGCAGGAGATGTTCGGCCCGGCCGCTTTCCACCGCCTGCCCGCCCCGATCATGGGCGCGGAGGACTTCGCCTATGTGCTGGAGAAGACGCCTGGCGCGATGTTCTTCCTGGGCGTCGCCCACGAAGGCGCGGACTGGGGCGCGTGCTGCGGCATCCACTCGCCGCGCATGATGGTGGACGAGGCCGTGATGCCGGCGGGCGCGGCCTTCCTTGCCGGGCTGGCCGAGCGCTTCCTGGCGAAAGGCTTCGGCTGACGCAGGGCAGATAGAAGAAAAGCCGGCACGGATCACAAGTCATGCCTCTTGGCGGATGAAGACGAGGGGCCGGCGAAACGCCGCACCGCATGCGGCAAATGATTGAATCGACGACTTTTGAAGTGATGCAGCGGCCGGTTAGCTGCCTCGACTTCAATCTGTTCGCCCAAGCCTGCCCGCCACCTTCGGCCGCATAGTCGGGCCGGAGGAAAGCGACTGACGCCGCTCCTTCCACCTGCGGCATAACTGCAACAGGTTCGGGTTCCGAACATTAAAACGTATGCTCTAAGACAATTTTATGTCGCGCGTTTTAAGTTCGACGATTAGCCCTTCCCTCGGCTCTTGCAAGAAAGCCGCGAGCAGTCCTGCACTGTGGAGAGGAAAACATGAGGCTTATCAATAAACTGGCGCTGAGCAGCGTCAGCATCCTGGCCATTTCGGCACCGGCGTTCGCCCAGAGCGCGGACGATGCCGCCGAACCGGAAGCGCGCGACGAGATCGTCGTCACCGGCACCCTGATCCGCGGCATCGCCCCGGTCGGCAACAACATCATCGGCATCGGTGAGCAGAAGATCGCGGAAAGTGGCGCGTCCTCGAGCGGAGAACTGCTCGCCAAGCTGCCCCAGATCGGCTACTTCGGCACCGTTCCTTACGGCGTTTCGGCCCAGGTTGGCTCGAACTCGAGCAACCCGATCAGCCGCCCGCAGCTTCGCAACCTGCCCTACAGCCAGACCAGCGGCGGCGCGCATACCCTGGTGCTGATCGACGGCCATCGCATGGTCGGCGCGGGCACCCAGCAGATCGGCGTCGACCCCGACGTCATCGCTCCCGGCGCGGTCCAGCGCGTCGAGGCGCTGACCGACGGCGGCTCGGCCGTCTACGGTTCGGACGCGATGGGCGGCGTCATCAACTTCATCACGCGCAAGCGCTTCGACGGGCTCGAGGCGAACGCGCGCGTGGGCCTCGGCCGCGACATCACCAGCTTCGACGGCTACGTGACCGCCGGCAAGGACTGGGGCACGGGCGGCCTCTACGTCTCCTACAACTATTCGCACCACGACGAGATCTACGGCCGCGACCGCGATTATATCCAGCGGATCGACTGGAACACCAACCAGGTACTCGGCGCCAACTGCGCGGCCCCGGCGGTCACCTCGAACGGGACGTCCTACATCGTGTCGGGCGGAGCCCTCGTTCCGGGCACCGCGGCCAAGTGCGATCCGTCGGACGACGTCACCTACTTCCCGCGCGCCACGACCCATAACGTCTATGCCCGCCTGAACCAGGACCTGTCCGACTGGCTGAGCTTCGACGTGACGGCCTTGTGGGCGCGGCGCGATACGCTGACCAACGCGGGCACGCTGGGGCAGGCGTCCTTCCAGTCGGCCACGGCCGGATCGGTGACGCTCCAGCCCGGCAATCCCTACTATCTGCCGGGCGGCCCCGCCGGCTTCAGCCAGACGGTCGCCTTCGACTATTCGCCTGTCGCGGGCAGCGCGTCGATGCCGCGGCGCACGGTCCTGAACACGTTCCAGGTCGTGCCGCAGCTTACCTTCAAGGTGGGCGGCGATTGGCAGGTCCGGGCGCTGTTCAGCTATGGCCGGAGCAAGATCGACTACGCCAACCGCGCCGTCAGCTCCGCCGCGCAGACGGCTTACCTCGGCGTAACGGTCAACCCCTACGACCTGACCGGCCCGACGACCAATGCCGCCGACCTGGCCAAGATCCTGGCGCTCGACACCGGCTATGGCCGCAACGAGCTTTACGACTATCGCCTGATCGCGGACGGTACGCTGTTCGACCTGCCGGCCGGGCCGGTCAAGGTGGCCTTCGGTGGTGAGCACACGCGGACCAACTTCCAGAGCCAGGCGTCGAACGCCTCCGCCGCCGGGTTCACGCGGGGGGCGATCAATAGCTACACCCAGACGGTCGTTTCCCTGTTCGGCGAAGCGCAGATCCCGCTGTTCGGCGGAGACGTAGCCTTTCCGGGCATGGAAGAGCTGACCTTCTCGGTCTCGGGCCGCTACGACAAGTACAACGACTTCGGCAGCACCTTCAATCCGAAGTTCGGCCTGACCTGGAAGCCGGTTCCGTGGTTCACGGTGCGCGGCAACTGGGGCAAGTCGTTCACCGCGCCCAGCCCGACCGACCAGGTCGGCAGGTTCACGGCCCAGGCCCTGGCATTGGGCAACTTCGCGCTCAATCCGCGTCCGCAAAGCGTGCCGGGAGCGCACGGCTATGGCGAGCCGGCCTTCGACGATGCGAACGAGGTGCCGATCATCCTGCTCAACGGTTCGGCGCCGAACCTGAGCCCGCAGCGCTCGACGAACTGGTCGGTCAGCGGCACGATCGAACCGCCGTTCGTGCCGGGCCTGCAACTGAACCTGGGCTACTACCACATCCACGTCGATGGGGTGCTCGCCCGGCCGGTCGGGTCGACCAACGACACGTTCTACGTCGCCTTCCCGCAGTTGTACGGGTTCCGGCCCAGCGGTCAGTGGGTCCAGGACTACCTCGCCAACAGCGGCGTCCAGAACATCCTGTTCGGTACGCTCTGCAATCCCACGTCCAGCGCCCAGGCCGTCATCTCGGCTTCAGGCACTTGCGGGGCCGATGCGAAGCTGGTGTCGATGCTCATGGACACGCGCGCCCGGAACATGGGCTCGGCGGCCGTCAGCGGCCTGGACTTCTCGGTAAACTACCAGCGCGACACCGGCTTCGGCTCGATCGACGCCGGGTTCGCCGGGAACCTGCGGCTCAAGCAGGAAACCAACAGCGGCGGCGTCATCAACGACGAGCTGATGGATTCCAACCCGACGCTGCGCTTCCAGACCACCCTGGGGGCCAACATCGGCAGCTTCCGCGTTCAGGGCACCTGGAGCCACTTGGGGGGCTACAACCGCAAGGGCGGGGCCAGCGCCGCGAACTTCGGGCAAGCCCGCGTCGGTGCGTTCAACACCTTCGACCTGTTCATGAAGTACGACTTCCAGTCGGAAGGCGTGTTCAAGGACCTGACGATCTCGCTGAACATACAGAACCTGCTCGACACCGACCCGCCGGTCTACAAGTCGAACGGGGTGGGCACGCCGGGCTTCGATCCGACCATGAACTTCACCCTGGGTCGTTACTTCCAGCTCGGCCTGCGCAAGAAGTTCTGATTTTCATTCGATTGCGCGAAACCGCGGCCGGAGGGGAAACCCTCCGGCCGTTTTTCCTGGCGGCAGGTTCGGGCGGCTACAGGGCCGATCGGCCAGCCGGTCTCTCCCCCGCCGGCGGAGCAGGCTCTACGCCGGTACGGACAGCGCCGCGGTCATCATCTCCAGAATCAACTCGAACTCGGGCTCGGCGGGCGCGCCGCCCTTGCGCAGCCGCGCATTGTCCTGCTCGACCACGAAGCAGAGGAACATGTAGCCGATCGTCGCGGTCCTCTTGTGGAAGCTCGTCTTGTCGAGGTGGGGGAACTTGTTCCGCAGCGCGTCCGCGACGTCATAGGCGCTCGGATAGGCCTGGTCGCGCCCGATCGCTTCGGTCGGGACGGAGTTTTCGTCCAGCGTGTAGAACGGATGGTCCGCCTGGTAGGAATTCAGCCGGTACTGCAACTGGAACCGGCAGAAATCGCTGGCTCCGTTGCAGGAGGCGATCACGAACACCGGCTCCCAGATCAGGCGGAGCAGTTCGGCCACGCTCAGCGTCGCGATGTCCGTGTCCGCATATCGCGCGGCGATGATCTTCCTGCGGATCTCGTCCACCTCGCGGAAGCGCACGTCGAGGATCGCGTTGATCAGGCCGCGCTTGCTGCCGAAGTGGTACTGGACGGCATTGTAGTTCCGCTGCCCGGCCGCCGCCGCGATCTCGCGCAGCGAGCTTCCTTCCAGGCCGTGCGTGCCGAAGAACCGCTCGGCCACGTCGATCAGCGCGCTCTTGGTCGATCCCCGCCCCGGCGCGACGGACGCGCCTCGCCCGGCCCCGGACGCGACGGACCGTTTCGGCCGGCGAGGGACGCACTCGTCCTCGCGCGATACGCTTGCAACTCCCATACATCCCTCCCCCGCCATGAACCGCCCCGGTTGGTCCGGTGGTCGCTTCGGTGGGAGAGGCGGACATATCGAACTTCGCGACCGCCGCATAGTGCGCAGACGGGCGTGCGGGAGAACTCAGACTTGTCTCTGGCACCCGCAATATGCCGCACGCATGTTGGCATAAGCGATCCCGGATGCTAACAATATGACGAACAGATGCGAGGGCATGGGCGCCATGGATACCGAGCCGAACTTCTTCGCCGACCAGGCCGTGATCGACGACCCCCGCGGCTACTTCGACGCGATGCGAGCCAAGGGCCACGTGGTTCGCGAGCATCATCACGGCACGCTGATGGTCACGGGCTATGACGAGGCGATCGAGGTGCTGACCAACCGCGAGGGCGCGTTCTCCAATGCCTGTTCGGTCGTCGGGCCGATCCCGCCCCTGCCCTTCACGGCGAACGGCGCGGACTTTCGCGCCGCGTTGGAGCAGCATCGCCACGAACTGCCCTGGGCGGACCATCTCGTCTGCTTCGATGGCGCCAAACATGCCGAGCATCGCGCCCTGCTGGGCAGCCTGCTCACCTACAACCGCCTCAAGCAGAACGAGGCCTATCTGCAAGCCCTGGCCGACCGGCTCCTCGACCGGGTTCTCGGCTCGCCCCTGTGCAACGTCATGCCCGATTACGCGCACGCGACCACGGTTTACGCCATTTCCGATCTGATGGGCATTCCGCTGGAAGACCGCGCCGAACTGCTCGAACTGATCGGCGCGCCTCCCAGCCAGGTGGGCGGCGATGCGGTCCACAAGGTCGGGCCCGACCCGCTGATATTCCTCAAGCCGCGTTTCGACGAATATCTGCGGCAACGCCAGGAGCAACCCAGCGGCGACCTGCTGAGCGAGCTGGCGAACGCGACCTTCAAGGACGGCCGCAAGCCCGACTTCGACATGCTCTCCAACCTGGCGCGCTTCCTCTTCGGCGCGGGGCAGGACACCACCTCAAGGCTGATCGCGATGGCGATCCTGACTATTGGCGACGATCCCGCCCTCCAGGACCGGCTGCGGGCAGAGCCGTCGCGCATTCCCGACTTCCTCGAGGAAGTGCTGCGCTACGATGCGCCGGTAAAGGTCGCCTATCGCCTCGCTGTGGCCGATACCGCGATCAACGGGTGCCGGGTGCCGGCCGGAACCCTCGTCACCGTCTGCCTCAGTGCCGCCAGCAACGATCCCGGCCATTTCCCCGACCCGCAGCGGTTCGACATCGACCGCAGCGGGCTGCGCGATCACCTGGGCTTCAGTCGCGGGGCGCACGGCTGCCTTGGGGCGCCGCTTGGCCGCATGGAGGCGCGGATCGCGGTCGAACGCCTCCTCGCCCGCACCTCGTCCATTCGCATTTCGGAAGAACACCACGGACCGGCGCAGCGGCGAACATACCGCTTCGAGCCCACCTATACGTTCCGCAACCTCGCCGATCTCTACGTCGAGCTGGCGCCACGGGCGTAGGGTTTGATCCACTGCCGTGGAAGCGGTTCCGGCCCTGATTCAGCCGCGCTGAATCAGACTCTAGGAATCCGGCAGATCGATCAGGAAGCGGGCTCGACCTCGTCGAGGAAAGCGGCCAGCGCGGCCAGCACTTCCGCATGGCCGGCATCGACGCCGAGCTGCTGCTCGCGCGACAGCAGCAGCGCCAAGCTGGTGATCGTGATCGCCAGGCCCGAGGCGCCGAGCTTGCCCATGCGCGGCACGCGTTCGAGCGCCCGCTCCAGGACTTCCACCTCCACCGCCCGGGC
>CAZFPW010000053.1:1821-4874 GCA_964520765.1 uncultured Novosphingobium sp. | reverse complement strand
CGGCGCGAGGTCAGGGCGGCATGGCCCTCCTCGCGCAGGATCGCCTCGGCGCCGTCGAGCATGGCATGCCAGTTGTCCGAACCCTCGCGGCCCATGCGTCGCTCGGATTTCGGTTTCGCAACGCTGTTCATAGGAATTCCGATGCCCGATTGCCCATGGCCGCCCTATCGGTGGCCTCCACAGGGGTAAAGAGCGGGCCATCATTGACCACCATCACCGCGAACGCTAACAAAATGACGAACATACAGGTGCGGGAGCGACGAGATGAGCGGTCTGCCGAAACGGCTCGACGGGAAAGTGGCCATCGTCACCGGCGCGGGCCAGGGCATCGGCGAGGCGATCGCCACCGCATACGCCGCGGCCGGAGCCAAAGTGATCGTCACCGGACGCACCGCCGGCAAGCTCGACGATGTCGTCGGCAGGATCGCCGCCCAGGGCGGCACGGCGCTGGCGGCCGAGGCCCTGGCCGGCGACCGGCGGCAATCCGCGGAAACCGTGGCGCGGGCCATTTCGGAGTGGGGCCGCATCGACGTGCTGGTCAACAATGCCCACACCTTCACCGATTACCTGCCGCTCGAAGATCCGAAGATGGAAGAGAACTGCCTGGTCGACATGCAGTCCGCCTTCATCGGCTCGCTCCAGCTCATGCAGCTGTGCTTTCCCCACATGCGCGAACAGGGCGGCGGGTCGATCATCAACATGGGATCGAGCTACGGCATCCGCTGCGAGCCGGGCTTCCTCGCCTATGCCGCGAGCAAGGAGGCGATCCGCGCGCTCACCCGCACGGCGGCGCGCGAATGGGGCAAGCACAGGATCAGGGTCAACACGATCCTCCCCTCCGCGATGTCGCCCAAGGCGCTGTGGTATCTGGAGGAAAGCAAGACCTACGACCTGGAGCTGGCCAAGGTCTCGCTCGGCGTCTTCGGCACGCCCGAGGACATCGCGCCCACCGCGCTGTTCCTCGCCAGCGACGAATCCGCCTACGTCACCGGCCAGACCATCGGGGTCGACGGCGGCTCGACCATGTTCTGACGATCGCTCCCAGGCAGGAACCGCTCCCATGACCGAACCCCGCATTCCCCCGCTGCCGCCAGAGGAGTGGACCGACGAGGCGCGAGACGTCTTCGCCTATTGGGAGGGCGAGGAAGCGCGCCGCGAAGGCTCGCGCTCCAACACGATGATGACGCTGGCGGTCCATCCCAAGCTGGCCCTCGCCTCGCTCGACCTCGGCAAGTATTTCATGCTGGAATCGACGCTCTCGGCCCGGCAGATCAAGCTCGTCATCCTGCGCATCGCCCACCGCTACGGCTCGATCTATCAGTGGACGCACAATTCGCTCGGCGCGAAGCAGGTCGGCATCACCGACGCGGAGATCGAGGCCGTCAAAACCGGCCCCGACGCGCCGATCTGGCAGGACGACGACCGCATCCTGCTGCGCACGATCGACCAGATCGGCGACGGCGGCCGACTGGACGATGCGACCTGGAGCGCGCTGATGGCCCGGTTCGACCGGCGCTTCGCCATGGATCTGATCCACGCCACCGGCTATTTCACCATGGTCGCCTGGGGCCTCGTCGCGATGGGCGTGGAAGTCGAGCCGGACTTCGCCGACTTCTCCAAGAATCGCGCGAAGGACGAGTAGCGCGTCCCGCCAGCGCGGGCTAACCATGGCGTCACCGTGACGGATGCAGGAAGCACGGGGACCGGCAAGCCGCCGATGCTCGGCTCTTCCTCGCACACCCAAGGAGACGATGCCATGAGACGCGTCCTGATCCCGATGCTGATCCTGGGCGCGCTTGCTGCCTGCCAGACCACCTCGAAGGAAGCAGCCGTCACCGTGCAGCAGCCCGCGCCCGGCAATCTCGTCACGCTTACCGGCACCGCGCTCTACCGCGAACGGATTGCCCTATCGAACGATGCCCGCCTGACGGTCCGAATCAGCGATGTCAGTCTGATGGACGTCGCCGCACCCGTGATCGCCGAGATCGAGATACCCACGCAGGGCCGGCAGGTGCCGATCGCCTTCTCGCTCGACTATGATCCCGCCCGGATCGATCCACGCGGCCGCTATGCGGTCTCGGCGCGCATCACCGATGGAACCGGTCGGTTGATCTGGATCACCGATACCCACACCGATCTTCCCCCGCCGGGACAGACGGTGGAGCTGCTATTGGCAGGCGTATCGCCAAAGCGGCCGTAGCGCGAGCCTATCGCAGCCGATCAGCACTGCTTCCCCGCCCTTGCCCGAGCGCCCGCTTGCCGGCCAAGCGCCTCCCCTTCCCGCCGAAGCCAGGCGTTTGCCGCCTCTCGGCCATACAGCCGGACACGGCGCTCATGCTCCGGCCTAAGCCGCTCACGGGCCTGCGCCATGGAACAGTCCATCGTCGCGGCACGGGTGACGCGCTTCGGAACGGCCCGGTCGCGGTTGTTCGGCGCGGTCTGCTGCTCAAGCAGGTCGCCCTGATGCATGATCATCGCCTGTCGGCCGGCGTCCAGCAACGGCTCCTGAGCGGAGGCTACGCCCAACACGGTTGGACCGATGATCAAGATCGTTGCAAGAAGCCGAAACCGCATGGGTGTTTCTCCGGAAAAGCGACGCCACTGTCGGGCAAGCCTGCGGTGCAGGCAACCCAAAGGCGGCGACCAGGCCGGCATCTGCGTCCAACCTGTCCCGCGGAGCGCGCGAGCGTCCGCCCATTCCGACTAATGGGAATGGTTTATCCCGGCATATCAGAAGCTTAATCGCCTGGTGGCACGCCATCCTCGCCCGACAGCCCTATCAATCAATGCGACGGCGGGATCGGCCGAACCGTGCAATCGCCCGCCGCGTCAGGCGCAGCCGCCCCAGGCACGGTGATGATGGCGCGACGATAGCCGACCAGCTTTGGGCTGCCGCTGTCGCTAACTTCGAGCACCACGTGCAGCTTGTACGATGCCGGCGGCGTAAACTGGTCGACGCGCGCGGTCGCGCCGACGGTTGCGCTGATCGTCTCTCCCGTTTCGGAGGACAGCGTCAGATCCGGCGCGAACAGGCCGCTGGCCTCGCGATAGCC
>CAZFPW010000053.1:0-1721 GCA_964520765.1 uncultured Novosphingobium sp. | reverse complement strand
TTTCGGAGGACAGCGTCAGATCCGGCGCGAACAGGCCGCTGGCCTCGCGATAGCCGAACCACCGGAACGACAGCGCGTCGCCGTCGCGATCCGACGAACCTGCCGCCGACAGCACGACCGGCTTGCCCGGACAGGCCGCGATCTCGACCGGGGCAAGGCCGCCCTGGCCGTTGAGCCGGGCCATCGGCGCGTGGTTGGCCTTGGCGGGATCGGGCGTGACCGACCAGGCCATCCGCGCCGCGAAGTCGTTCTGGAAGGCCCAACGCCACCGCCAGATCGTGGCCTGAGGCGCCGAATAGGTCGCGCCGTCGATGCCCTGCACGGTGTCGGCCGTCGTGGTCCACAACCCGAGCGCATCGGAAACCTTGTCGTAGCGGCCGCCCCATGCGCCCCAATCCGGCCGCTCGGGATTGCCGAGGCCATTGGGGATCAGCGAGAGGAACGAGGGCGTATCGCCCTCCATGATATAGGCGGGAACGGGATAGAGCGCGCCCAGCGGCCCCTTGGCCCGGATGTTCCGCTCGAGCCACTCCTTGGCGACCGGCGCGGGGTCGGCCCCCGGCAGGGGTGCCGAGATCCCCAGCCAGGTGGCGAGCTGGTAACGGGTGAAGCCGTGGATGCCCGTGGTCCAGAACAGCTTCGGGAAATAGGCCCGCGCCCAGGGCCCGGCATCGTCCTGATCCGAGATCGAATAGACCCTGAGCTTGGCCACGAAACGATCGACTTCGGCGGGCGACCGCGTTGCCCGCACCGTCCACAGCGCCTGGGCAAGGTCCGCCGCACCGCCCCATGCGGCGACCCAGACGGGGCGAGGATCGGGCCGGTCGACGGCCGCGATAATCAGACGCGAGGCTGCGGTGTCCTTGCCCTCGCCCACGCCGCTCATCCCATAGACCGAACTGCCCCTGTGCAGACGGCTGCGCAGCAAGGCCGCGTCGGGATAGCGGGGATCGTGCCGGCGCAGGTTCTCGACCACCGCGCCATAGGCGGCGATACGCTCCTCGATCAGCTCGGGATGGGTGTTGCCGGGCAGGTGCCGAGAGGTCGAGGCGACCAGGCCCTCGATCTCGATATCGTTCGAATAGAGCAGGAGGCGCACCATCGATTCCGCATCGTCCGGTTCGTTGCCGATGTCGGTCAGCACGATGAGCCGGGAGCGCTCTGCGATGGGGGCCTCCGTCGCAGCGCTGGCGAAGGCACCGGCCGGAACGATCGCCGACGCGGCGACGCATGCGAGAAAGTTCCAGATCCTGCCCATGACCGCCCCTTTGTTAGCGCTATCCCCGCACCCTATACGCCGATCCAGGCAACAATCACAGGAGAAGGACTATGTCGGTCAAATCCAACAAAGCTCAGGAGCCGAAGCCCACCGCCAATTGGGAAGAGCGCCAAAAGCTCGCTTCCTTCCATCAAGCTCTACTCAACCCAGTGCAGCAGGCGGCTGTTGCATTGTTCGTCGCCGCGTCCCTGACGATCACTCTGGCCATCGCCACGACCAAGCTATCGGGCGTAACGGATGGGCAAGACTGGTACATGATCCTCGTGGGGCTGGCCGGGTGGTGGTTGCTCATCTGGATGATAGTCGCCCACTTCCGACCCATCGCAGCGCGGATCAATGCCGTCTATCTGGACGAGCATCGCCATCTCTTTCCAGGGGCGCAGCCCTATCGGCTCGAGAGCTTTCTGCTGCAACGATCGCGCAAGGGCTCTGGCCTCTAGGC
>CAZFPW010000052.1:10968-12897 GCA_964520765.1 uncultured Novosphingobium sp. | reverse complement strand
GCGTTGCCCGCAAAGTCGCTTGCAAAGGTCAGCTTGTGCAAGGCTTCGTCTCCTTCGACCAGCGCGATCTCGAACCCGGCGGCCTGGGCGACCTGGGCGTCGTCTCCGGCAGTGGCCTCGCCCTCCCAGGCACGATGCGCCTCCAGTATGGCGGAATAGCGAAAGGCTTGCGGCGTCTGGACACGACGCAGGTCCTCGCGGCGGGCGGGGGCGCCCATCAGGCCGCCCTCGGCATGGGTAAGGCTGTCGACCACCGGCAGTACCGGGATGGCGCCGGCTTGAACGTCGAGCGCGGCAACCAGCCGTTCGATAACGGCCTGTGGCAGGATCGGGCGTGCCGCGTCGTGGATGAGGACCAGTTCCGGCGCTTCGAGCGCCAGGGCTTCCAGGCCGAGCCGTACCGACTGCTGGCGCGTGGCCCCGCCGGTGATGAAGCGGACCGGCAAGCCGTCTAGCGCGGCCGCGGCGATCTCCTCCGCGCCTTCGGGGATGGCGACCACGATCGGCGCGACGCCGGCAGCGGCCAGGGCTTCCGCCGAATGACGCACCACCGGCTTGCCGCGCCAGCGCGCGAACTGCTTCGGCAGCGGTTGCCCGGCGCGCAGGCCCTGGCCGGCGGCGACGATCACGGCTGCTGCTGTGGAGGGGAGGGCGGCCTTGCTCATAAACCAACCGCGCCGGTAATCGCTTGCCGGGCCGAGGGCAATCCACTATGCGCTGCCTGTTTTTTAGGCACAGGTATGACGCTTCCCACTCCGCCCTCGTTGCAGCCGATTGAGGTCGGTCCCGTTCGGATCGATTGCCCGGTCGTGCTCGCGCCGATGACCGGCGTGACCGACATGCCGTTCCGCACCCTGGTGCGCCGTTTCGGTTCCGGCCTCAACGTGACCGAGATGATCGCCTCGCCCGCCGCGATCCGCGAGACGCGCCAGTCGATCCAGAAGGCGGCGTGGAACCCCACCGAGGAGCCGGTGTCGATGCAGCTCGTCGGCTGCACGCCGCACGAGATGGCCGAAGCCGCCAAGCTTTCCGAGCAGAAGGGCGCGGCGATCATCGACATCAACATGGGCTGCCCGGTGCGCAAGGTGACGAGCGGCGATGCCGGCTCGGCCCTGATGCGCGACCTGCCCCTGGCCGCCAGCCTGATCAAGGCGACGGTCGAGGCGGTTGCGGTGCCCGTGACGGTCAAGATGCGCATGGGCTGGTGCCACGACAGCCTCAATGCCCCCGAACTGGCGCGGATCGCCGAGGATCTCGGCGCCAAGCTCATCACCGTGCACGGCCGCACCCGCAACCAGATGTACAAGGGGGAGGCCGACTGGGCTTTCGTCCGCAAGGTCAAGCAGGCGGTCTCGCTCCCGGTGATCGTCAACGGCGACATCTGCGGGATCGAGGACGCGGCCAAGGCGCTGGAGCAATCCGGCGCGGACGGGTTGATGATCGGCCGGGGCGCTTACGGGAAGCCCTGGCTGCTGGGTCAGGTCATGCATTGGCTCAACGGTGGCGGTGCCCTGGCCGACCCCACTCTCGACCTACAATTGGCTTTGATCCTGGAGCATTACGAGGCGATGCTCAACCATTATGGCAAGGATACCGGGGTCAAGATGGCCCGCAAGCACCTGGGTTGGTACACCAAGGGCCTGCCCGGCTCGGCCGAATTCCGCAACCGCGTGAACTTCGTCGACGATGCGGACGAGGTGATGCGCAGCTTGCGCGAATTCTACGCACCGTTCCTCCAGCGCCTGGCGGCATGACGTCGAGCGTCGACGCGCAGCGCCTTCTCGCCAGCCTTCCCTTGGCGGTGGTGCTGCTGTCTCCGGGCCAGCGGATCGATTGGGTCAATCCTTCCGCCGAGCAGTTCTTCGGCCAGAGCCTCCGACGCCTGGCCGGGAAGCGGCTGCACGACGTGCTGGGCTTCGACGAGCCGCG
>CAZFPW010000052.1:0-10868 GCA_964520765.1 uncultured Novosphingobium sp. | reverse complement strand
CACGAGATCAAGAATCCGCTCGCCGGCATTCGCGGCGCGGCGCAGCTCCTGGCGCGCAAGATCGATGAGAAGGACCGGGCGCTGACCACCCTGATCGCCGACGAGGTGGACCGGGTGGCCAAGCTGATCGACCAGATGCAGACCTTGAGTCGCCGCACGGCCGAGCCGGTCGCCCCCTGCAACCTCCACGAGGCGGTTCGCCGCGCCAGCGCCGTGCTCAGCGCGGCGCAGACCGACGGACCGCGGATCGAGGAGGAGTTCGATCCTTCGCTGCCCCCCGTGCTGGGCAGCGCCGATGCCCTGGTCCAGGTGCTCATCAACCTGCTCTCGAACGCGCGCGAGGCCTGCCGCGATGTCGTCACGCCGCGGATCGTGGTGCGGACGCGCTTCGCCAGCGGCCTGCGGCTGCATTCCTCGGTCGACGGCAAGCCGGTGCGGCTGCCGGTAGAGCTGAGGGTCAGCGACAACGGCCCCGGCATCGATCCCGCCATGCGCGACCATGTGTTCGAGCCTTTCGTGACCACCAAGAAGAGCGGGCAGGGCCTGGGCCTCGCCTTGGTCCGCAAGCTGGTCCGCGACATGAACGGGCGGATCACCCACGACCGTGACGATGCCGCGGGCTGGACGCACTTCCGCATCCATCTGCCGCTGGCCAGCGAAACCACGGCAAGGCGCGGAAAGGCGGCGGCATGAGCATTCTCCTGGTCGAAGACGACGAATCCATCGCGATCGTCATCATCGCCGCGCTGGAGGCAGAGGGCTTCAAGGTCGATCGCTGCGACAGCGTGGCCGAACGCGACCGCCTGCTGCGCGAGAACAGCTACAAGGCCCTGGTGACCGACGTCATCCTGACCGATGGCGACGGGATCGAAACCCTGGGCGCGGTGCGGGCGCTGCACCCCAAGCTGCCGATCATCATCCTGTCGGCCCAGAACACGCTCGATACCGCCGTCCGCGCGAGCGACACGGGCGCTTTCGAATATTTCCCCAAGCCCTTCGATATCGACGAGCTGGCCAGGACGGTCCACCAGGCGATCGGGGCCAGCAGCGCCGGGGAAGCGGACGGGGCGGAAGAGCCGGACGGGCAGGGCCTGCCCCTCGTCGGGCGCAGCGCGCCGATGCAGGCGGTCTATCGCATGATTACGCGCGTCCTGCGCAACGACCTCACCGTCCTGATCCTGGGTGAGAGCGGAACCGGCAAGGAGCTTGTGGCCGAGGCGATCCACCAGCTCGGCCACCGCCGCGCCGGGCCGTTCGTGGCGGTCAACACCGCCGCGATCCCCGCCGAGCTGATCGAAAGCGAGTTGTTCGGGCACGAGAAGGGCGCCTTCACCGGCGCCGTCGCCCAGCATATCGGCAAGTTCGAGCAGGCGGCCGGGGGCACGCTGTTCCTCGACGAGATCGGCGACATGCCGATGCAGGCCCAGACCCGCCTCCTGCGCGCGTTGCAATCGGGCTCGATCCGGCGCGTCGGCGGGCGGGCGGAAGTGAAGATCGACGCGCGGATCGTCGCCGCGACCAACAAGGACCTCGAACCGCTGATCGCCGCCGGCCAGTTCCGCGAGGATCTCTATTACCGGATCAACGTCGTTCCGATCCATCTCCCGCCCTTGCGGGAACGGCCCGACGATATCGAGGCGCTGGCCCGGCATTTCCTCGGTCTGGCCGCGAGCGAAGGCCTGCCGCGACGGCACCTCACCGCCGATGCCGCGGCCGTGCTGGGACGCCAGCCCTGGCGCGGCAACGTGCGCGAGCTGCGCAATTTCATCTACCGCCTGGCCCTGCTGGCCCGCGAGGACACGGTCGATGCGGCGGCGCTCGAAGGCCTGCTGGCCCAGAACGTCCGGGGAGAAGAGCCGCACGAGGCCGCCAATCTCGATAGTGCGGTCAGCAACTGGCTGCGTGAGACCAGCCCGGCCCAGGGAACGGTCTACGACACGGCCCTGGCTGCATTCGAGCGGCCGCTGTTCGCGGAAATCCTGAAGAGCACCAACGGCAATCAGCTTCGGGCGGCCCAGCTTCTCGGCATCAACCGCAACACTCTGCGCAAGCGCCTGGGCGAACTTTCCCTCGATGCGGACAGCTTCGTCCGGCGAAGCTAAGGCGGGTTACGGAAAAGTCCTTGCAAATCGGCAACAGTAATGTTGTGATCTTGCAACGTCCATGACCGAGCAAAAGTCCCGACAAAGGCGGTGGCCACGGTGGTCGCGGCGCATGCAGATCGCAGCGCGGCGGGCCAATGTATTCGCCGTGATGGAGGTGATCTCGGTCCTCGCCTTCCTGGCGGCGACGATCACCACCTGGACGGTCCTCAGCACCCAGGCGGGCAAGGGTGAGCTGCTGCCCTCCAGCCTCACCGCGACGCTGCTCGTCGGGACGCTGGTGCCGGCCATGGCGATCCTCGTCCTGCTCGGCCGCCGCATAGCCATCCATCGCGCGGCGGAAACCATCGGCGGCACGGGACGAATGCACACCCAGCTCGTGTTCTTCTTCTCGATGGTCGCGGCCTTGCCGACCCTGCTGGTGGTGATCTTCGCCTCGTTCCTGTTCCAGCAGGGCGTGGAGTTCTGGTTCTCCGACAATTCGCGCGGGTTGCTGGAGAACGCCAACAAGCTGGCCCGGGGATACTACGAGCAGAGCCAGCGCGACGTCAGCAACGAGACCGTGCTGATGGCCAGCGACCTGCGCTATATCCTGAGCGAAACCACCCTGGCCGACCCCAAGTTCGCGGAGGGGTTCACCTATCAGGTCGTCCAGCGCAAGTTCGACGAGGTGGCGATCCTCGACAAGGGCTCGGACGGAAGCCTGCGCACCGCCGCGATCGTGGACCCGGAGAAGAACGACACCCGCGAACGCGTGACGCCCGAAGAGCTGCGCCAGATCGAGGGCGGTGTCGCGATCATCGTCAAGTCGAACGCCGACCGGATCGAGGCGGTGGCGCCAATCGACCGCGCCGCCGGGGTCTATCTCTACGCCGCGCGCAAGTCCGACCTGCTGGCCTTCAGCCAAAGCCAGCGCGCCGAGAACATCGTGCGCGCCTACCAGGTGCTGACCCAGCGCGCGCGGGTGCTGCAACTGCGCTTCAACGTCGCCCTGTTCGTCGCCTCGCTGGCCCTGGTCGGGCTTTCGGTATGGTTCGCTCTGCGCTTCGCCGACCGGCAGGTGAAGCCGCTCTACCAGCTCGTGTCGGCCGCGCGCAGCGTCGGCGGCGGCAATTACGCGCTGCGCGTCGAAGGGCGTCAGGGCGCCGATGAGATCGGCCTGCTCAATCGCGCCTTCAACCGCATGACCGAACAGATCGAGCGCCAGACCCAGGCGCTCGTCTCCGCCAACAGCCAGCTCGACGAGCGCCGCCTGTTCATCGAAGCCGTGCTCGAATCGGTCACGGCCGGCATCGTCTCGCTCGATGCCGAAGGCTCGGTCCTGCTGATGAACAGCTCGGCGCAAAAGCTGCTGCTCGACCGCCAGGGCCCGGCCGAGGTCGGCACGCCGCTGGTCGAGATTTCCCCCCAGCTTGCCGGCATGATCGAGGCGGGGCTGACCGGCGGGATCGTCCAGCACGGGAAGGGCGGGGAGTTGCTGACCCTGGCGGTAAGGATCAGCCGTGGCGCCTCGGACAACTACGTCATCACTTTCGAGGACATCACCCGGCAACTCCTCGACCAGCGGCAGGCCGCCTGGTCCGACGTCGCCCGCCGCATCGCGCATGAGATCAAGAACCCGCTGACTCCGATCCAGCTCGCGACCGAGCGCCTCAGCCGCCGCTATCGCAAGCAGATCGCCACCGATCCCGAGTTGTTCGAGGAACTGACCAGCACGATCATCCGCCAGGTCGGCGACCTCAGGAAGATGGTGGATGAGTTCTCCTCCTTCGCGCGCCTGCCCAAGCCGGTCTTCCGCAACGAGGACCCGGTCGATCTCGCCCGTCAGGCGCTGTTCCTTCAGGAAGTGGCGCGGCCGGATATCGACTTCGCCTTCATTGCCGACGACGCGATCGACACGATCGCCTGCGACCGCCACCAGTTCGGGCAGGCGATGACCAACGTGCTGAAGAACGCGGTCGAGGCTATCGAGGCCAAGGCCAAGACGGCGGGCGCGGACTATCGCGGCAAGATTTCGGTCGCGATGCAGCTGCAGGACGAAGTCGTCGAAGTGCAGGTGACCGACAACGGCATCGGCCTGCCGCAGGACCGGGAGCGGATCGTCGAACCCTACGTTACGACGCGGGAGAAGGGCACCGGGCTTGGCCTGGCCATCGTCAACAAGATCGTCGAGGAGCATGGCGGGGAGATGACCTTCGCCAGCGCTCCGGGCGGCGGAACGCAAGTCTGCCTGCGTTTTGCCCGTGATCCGCTTTCGCGCCAGCGCGCGCCGGAAGCGGCTGAATAATGGTGGATTTGGTGGAGTGAAGGCCGAATGGCGCTCGATATTCTGATTGTCGACGATGAGAAGGACATCCGGGATCTCGTCGCCGGGGTGCTCGACGACGAAGGCTATGAATGCCGCACGGCGGGCGACAGCCAGTCCGCGCTTTCGGCGGTCGACCAGCGCCGGCCCTCGCTGGTCCTGCTCGACGTCTGGCTCCATGGCAGCCCGATGGACGGGTTGGAGGTGCTCGACGCGATCAAGCAGCGCGAGCCGGAGCTTCCCGTCATCATCTTCTCGGGCCACGGCAATATCGACACCGCGGTTTCGGCTATCAGCCGCGGGGCGATGGATTTCATCGAGAAGCCGTTCGAGGCCGAACGCCTGCTCCACCTCGTCGCGCGGGCGACCGAGACCGAGCAATTGCGCCGTCAGAACGCGCGGCTCAAGGAAGAGACTCCGGGCTGGGACGAGTTCACCGGCGGCAGCTCCGCCATCAATCAGGTCCGGGCGACGCTGAAGCGGATCGCCAATACCGGCAGCCGCCTGCTGATCTCGGGCCCGGCGGGGGCAGGGAAGGAGGTCGCCGCCAGGTTGCTCCATGAGTGGAGCCCGCGCAGCGCCAATCCCTTCGTCGTGGTCAATTCGGCGCGGATCACGCCCGAACGCTTCGAACAGGAGCTGTTCGGGGAAGAGGCCGACGGCAAGCTCGTCCGCGCCGGCCTGCTGGAAATGGCGGACGGCGGCACGCTCTATCTCGACGAGGTGGCCGACATGCCGCTCTCGACCCAGGCCCGCATCCTGCGCGTGCTGACCGACCAAGCCTTCGTCCGCGTGGGTGGAAACCGGCAGATCCGCGTGGACGTGCGGGTCGTTTCCTCGACCTCGCGCGACCTGGAGGCCGAGATCGCCGAGAAGCGGTTTCGCGAGGACCTGTTCTATCGGCTGAATGTCGTTCCCGTGCGCATTCCCTCGCTTTCCGAACGGCGCGAGGACATTCCGAGCCTGGTCGATCACTTCTTCACCCGCTACGCGACCGACCAGGGCATCGCCCCGCCCGAAGTCAGCGCCGAGGCGATGGCCGCGCTCCAGGCCTACGAATGGCCCGGCAACGTGCGCCAGCTTCGCAACGTGATCGAGCGGACGGTGATCCTCACCCCGCGCGACAAGATCGCCCGGATCGAAGCCGACATGCTGCCCGCCGAGGTCGTCAACAGCCGCCTGAGCGGGGATTCGGGCCTGTCGACGCTGATGGGCGTCCCCTTGCGGGAAGCCCGCGAAAACTTCGAGCGGGAGTACCTCAAGGTCCAGATTCGGCGGTTTTCCGGCAATATCTCGCGCACCGCGACCTTCATCGGGATGGAGCGTTCGGCGCTACACCGCAAGCTGAAGCTCCTCGGCATGGTCGACCGCCGCGAGGACGAGGACGAAGAAGCATAATTAATTCTGTCACGAAAAGATTCTATCGGAACGCGCTGACGATCTTGCGCATTTACGCGAGCGGCGCGTTTCGGTAGCATTCAAGTCGTCAACCGGTTGGGCAACAGCGCCTTGCCAGATTGCGGACCGCATCAGCGGCCGCCAAAAAGGAGAATGAAACATGACTGGACGGACCCTTTCCGCGCGTCCTCGACCCGCTTCGCCCGAGCCTGAAGCCGGCGCCGCACCCGCCCCGATCCCGGCCGGCACGACCGCCGCCAAGGGCCAGAACCTTCAGGACCAGTTCCTCAACCTGCTGCGCAAGAACAAGACCCCGGTGACCATGTTCCTGGTCAAGGGCGTCAAGCTGCAGGGTATCGTGACCTGGTTCGATAACTTCTCGATCCTGCTGCGCCGCGATGGCCAGTCGCAGCTCGTCTACAAGCATGCGATCTCCACCATCATGCCCAGCCAGCCCGTCGATCCCCGGCTGTTCGCGGGCGGCGTCGATGCCGGCAAGAAGGTCCGGCTGCTGCAGGACGTGTTCCTTTCCTCGATCCGCAACGCCGGCGTTCAGGTGACCATGTTCCTGGTGAACGGCGTGATGCTGCAAGGCCGCGTCGCCGCCTACGATCTGTTCTGCATGCTGCTGGAGCGCGAAGGCTACGTCCAGCTCGCCTACAAGCATGCCGTTTCGACGATCCAGCCCGTCACGCCGGTCGACCTGACCGGCGAATGGGACGGCGAGGAGCAGGACGACTGATTGTCGACGATCTCCAGGGTGAAGTGAGCCGGGGCGCCAGGGCGGTCATCGCCTGCCCCGAGTTCCGGATCAAGGGCGGCTCCGGCCAGGACCCCGACGCGCGCCTGGAAGAGGCGAAGGGCCTGGCTCTCGCGATCGGGATCGAGGTGGTCGACGCCTTCATCATCCCGATCCGCGAGGCGAGGGCCGGCACCTTGTTCGGGGAAGGCCAGATCGCCAACATCGAGATCGCCTGCAACCAGAACGAGGCCGAACTCGTCATCGTCGACGGCGCGTTGAGCGCGATCCAACAGCGAAACCTGGAGGAGCGGCTCAAGCGCAAGGTCATCGACCGCACCGGGCTCATCCTGGAAATCTTCGGAGAGCGGGCCGCCACCGCAGAGGGCCGTTTGCAGGTCGAACTCGCCCATTTGGACTACCAAGCCGGCAGATTGGTCCGCAGCTGGACGCACCTCGAACGCCAGCGCGGCGGTTTCGGCTTCCTCGGCGGCCCGGGCGAAACCCAGATCGAGGCCGACCGCCGCCTGATCCGCGACCGCATGGCCAAGCTGCGCCGCGAACTCGAACAAGTCCGCCGCACCCGCGGCCTCCACCGCGAGCGGCGGGGCCGGGCGCCCTGGCCGGTGATCGCTCTGGTGGGCTATACCAACGCTGGAAAATCAACGCTTTTCAATCGGTTGACGGGCGCTGACGTCATGGCGGAGAACCTCCTGTTCGCCACGCTCGACCCGACCATGCGCTCGGTTCGGCTGCCGGGAATCGACAAGGCGATCCTGTCCGACACCGTGGGGTTCATCTCCGACCTGCCGACCCAGCTCGTCGCAGCCTTCCGCGCCACGCTGGAGGAAGTGACCGCCGCCGACGTCATCGTCCATGTCCGCGACATCGCCAGCCCCGAAAGCAAGGCCCAGCGCCGTGAGGTGCTGCAAGTCCTCGAAGACCTCGGCCTCGTGGAGGAGGGCGGTACGCCCAAGGTCCCGATGGTCGAGGTATGGAACAAGTGGGACCTCCTCAGCACGGAGCGCGCGGCCGAGCTGCAGGAGATCATCGACACGCGGTCTGACGAGATAATCGTTCCAATGTCCGCACTTACCGGACAAGGCTCAAGCGCTTTGCTGGAACGCATCGGAGCCATGCTGACCTCCAGCGCCAAGCTTCACGAGTTTGTGCTGCCCGCCGCCGACGGCCAGCGCCTCGCTTGGCTGCACGCGCACGGGGAAGTGATCGAAGAGGCCGAAGCGGGTGAGGGCGAGCAGGGGCCGGAGCGCCGGCTGATCGTGCGGCTGACCCCGCGCGAGCTAGGGCGTTTCGTGCGCCTCTGAAGCCTTCACCCTCTGCCACAAGGCCTCCTGCTCATCGGGCGTGAGGGCAGCAAAATCGGTTTTCCGGTCCGCCGCCAAGGCTTCCATGGCGCGAAAGCGCCGTTCGAACTTGGCATTGGCGGCGCGTAAAGCCTCTTCCGGAGCCAAGCCATAGGCTCGCACCAGGTTTACCGCGGCGAAGAGAAAATCGCCGGCTTCGGCCATGCGCTCTTGATCGGATGCATCCGCGAGTTCGGCCATTTCTTCGCAGACCTTGCCCGCCGGACCGCTGGGGTCGGGCCAGTCGAAACCTACTCGGGCGGCGCGCTTCTGAAGCTTCTCAGTACGCATCAGCGCCGGTAGCGCGAGCGCAACGCCATCCAGCACGCCCGCGGCGCCCTTGGCGGCGCGTTCCTCGGCCTTGATCCGCTCCCAGCGCGCCTCGCGGCCGTGCCCGTCGTCGGCTGCATCGCCGAAGAGATGTGGGTGCCGTGCCTCCATCTTGTCGGAGATCGCAGCGGCCACATCGTTGAAATCGAAGTGACCGCTTTCCTCGGCAATCCGCGCATGGAACACGACCTGAAGTAGCAGATCGCCCAGTTCATCGCGCAGGCCCATCAAGTCTTCACGAGCGATCGCGTCGGCGACTTCGTAAGCTTCCTCAATGGTATAAGGCGCGATCGTTCCGAAAGTCTGCACGCGATCCCATTCGCAGCCCGTCGCTGGATCGCGCAGCCGGGCCATGATGCGGAGGAGGCGCTCAAGAGGGGACTGGTTCGACTTGGACATATAAGAATGATAATATATATTATGTTAAATAAGAAAGGTCATGCCAGGCGTCCCAGCACGAAGGCCAACCCGCCGATAATCACGACCCAGGCCACGGCGAACTGCATCTTCTTCTCAAAGCTCAGCCCTTGGCTTTGCAGCGCGCGCCAATTGAGGAAAAGCCAGCCGGAAGCGGCTACCAGCGAGATGATTGCGCCTGTCGTGATCATGCTTCGACCTCCAAGCCATCATAACCGACGATCACATGCGCCGGGACTTCGGCTGCCAGGGTCGCATAATCCATCGACTTGTCGAGATGCGTCAGCACGGCCCGGCGCGCGCGGCAGGCTTCGGCAAGTTCCAGCGCCATTCCAAGATGAGCGTGCGTCGGATGCGGTTCGCGGCGCAGGCAGTCGATCGCCAGAACATCGACATCCCGGAACAGGTCGACCATCTCGCGGGTAATTGCACTAAAGTCTGTCGCATAACCAACTGATCTACCATCGGATTCGAACCGATAGGCTGTGCTTTGCGCCGGCCCGTGCGGCATCTGGCACCAAGCTATCCCAAAGCCCGCGCAAATCTTCAACCGATCGAGCGGTTCGATGGAAACGATCGTCGGATAGCCGTGCTGCCCCGCGAAAACATAATCGAACCGCAGGCGCAGCCGCCGCACCGTCTCATCCGCGGCATAGCCCGGGATCGGTCCGCCGCGGCCATAGCGCATCGGCCTGAGGTCATCGATGCCATGGCAATGATCCGCATGGTCGTGGGTCCAGAACACCGCATCAACCTTGTGGATATCCCTGTCGAGAAGCTGTTGACGGAGATCCGTAGGCGTATCGACGAGCAGCCGGTTTCCGGCAGCGCTCTCTACCACGATCGATACGCGCGTGCGGCGGTTCCGAGGTTCCTGGGGATCGCATTCCCCCCAGTCGTTTCCGATCCGCGGCACCCCGGTCGAGGTGCCCGAGCCGAGCATGACCAGCTTCACCGCCCTGTCCGCCGGAACAAATCATGAAAGTTTTTCGTGGTTGCCGCTGCCAAAGCCTCGGGTTCGACATCGCGCAACTGGGCCACGAACCGCGCCGTATCAGCGGTAAAGGCAGGCTCGCAAACCTGTCCGCGGTGCGGCACCGGCGCCAGGAACGGGGCGTCGGTCTCCACCAGCAACCGATCCTCGGGCAGTTCGGCAGCGATCGCCTGCAAGTCCTTGGCGTTCTTGAATGTTACGATGCCTGAGAGCGATATGGTCAGTCCCAGATCCAGCACAGTGCGAGCGAAGTCCGCCGACGCCGTAAAGCAGTGGATAAGCCCGGGAAAAGTGCCCTTCTCCATCTCTTCGGCCAGGATTCCCGCCGTATCCGCCTCGGCATCGCGCGTATGGACGATCAAGGGGAGCCCGGTCTTGCGCGCAACCGCGATATGGGTGCGGAACAAGGCCTGCTGAGTCTCCCGGTCGGAGTGGTCGTAGTAATAGTCGAGGCCAGTCTCGCCGATCGCGATGACCTTCGCGTGATCCGCCGCGGCCAGCAGCGCCGCCTCACCCATGTCGGCATGGGCATCGGCTTCGTGTGGGTGGATGCCGACGGATGCCCAGACATCGGGCTCGCGATCGGCAGTGGCGATGACCTGGTCCCATTCGCGCTGGCGGGTCGAAATGTTCAGAAAACCGCCGATACCGGCCGCGCGGGCGCGGGCAAGCACGCCTTGCTGGTCTTCGACGAGACCCTTGTATTCGAGGTGGCAGTGCGAATCGATCAGCATCAGGTTTCGGCAGGCAGCTCAAGGCGAGGGAATACCGGCGTTGGATTGTCCACGCGGATGGGGCCAAGCGCCGGGTCCTCAGCCAAGGCTTCAAGGCTGCGTTTGTCCGCCGGAATGCAAAGGGCGTCGAGCATCTTGTTCGAAGCCGTTGGAATAACTGGTGAAACTGCGACGGCAAGATCGCGGATGCATCCGCACAGCGTCGCCAGCACGCGCTCCATCCGCGCCGGGTCCGTCTTGCGCAAGGCCCAGGGCGCTTGTTCGTCGATGTACTGGTTGCAGGCGAAGACGGCCTGCATCCACATTTCCAGGCCGTGGGAAAATGCCAGACGGTCGAACGCGCACGGCAGTTCCTCCCGGCAGGTCATCGCCACCTTGGTGCGCAGGGCCTGGTCCGGCTCGGTCACCGGAGCGGTCGCGGTGAAGCCGCCGCCGCAGTTCTTGGCGATGAACGAGAGCACGCGCTGGACGAGGTTGCCGAAGGA
>CAZFPW010000051.1:0-13067 GCA_964520765.1 uncultured Novosphingobium sp. | reverse complement strand
TGCTCGGGCGCGCGCCGCTCGACCTGCGCGTGAACAGCCTCAAGGCCTCGCGCGGGGACATCGTGCTGCCCGTCCAGGGCGATCCGACCGCCGCGCATCAAGGCCTGCGGTTCCCGCACGGTACGCCGGTCGAGCTTTGGGATGCCTACCGTTCGGGACAGGTCGAGGTGCAGGACACCGGCTCGCAACTGGCCTGCGAAGCCATGGCGGCGCGGCCGGGTGAAACGGTGATCGATCTATGCGCGGGGGCCGGCGGCAAGACCCTGGCGCTCGCCGCCGCGATGGGCGGGAAGGGCGTGCTGGTGGCCTGCGACACCGACCGGGGGCGCCTGTCGCGGCTGGGACCGCGAGCCGAGCGTGCCGGGGCGGTCGGGATCGAGACGGTCCTGCTCAACCCCGGCCGCGAGGCGGAGATGCTGTCGGGTTGGGCCGGCCGGGCCGATGCGGTCATGGTCGATGCGCCCTGTTCCGGCACGGGCACCTGGCGGCGCAATCCCGAAGCGCGCTGGCGGCTGACCGAGGCCCAGCTCGACCGTTATGTCCAGACCCAGGCGCGGCTGATCGACGTGGCGGCGGCGCTCGTCCGGCCTGGCGGGCGGTTGGTCTATGTCGTCTGTTCGCTGCTGGATGCGGAAGGTAGGGATCAGGTCGAGGCGTTGCTGGCACGCAACGCCGCTTGGCGTGCCGACGCGCCACTGTTGCCGCTCGGCACGCCGCGAGGCCCGGGAATCCGCCTTTCGCCGCACCATGACGCGACGGACGGGTTTTTCATCGCGCGTTTAGCTAGGCTATGATAGCGTTTCCTTCGATGGGCTCGTCCGCTGTCTCGGCCAAGGATTACTTGATGCGCTATTACTCCGCCGCCCTTGCCCTTTCGTTGCTCGTGGCGGTCAGCGCCAGCGCCGCTTTCTCGGCGCCGGAGCAGCCGCTCGATGCGCGTGCGGCAGCGCTGGTCGCGCAAGGGCGGACGGCGCTGGGCGCGGGCCAGGTAGACCGGGCGATCGACGCCTTCGAAAGCGCGCTGGTCATCTCGCCGGGGTCCGCCTCGATCTATCTTCACCTGGCCGAGGCGACCCGCCGGCAGGGCCTGCAAGGCAAGGCGCTGCACTATTACCGCGAGGTGCTGGAGCGCGACCCCCAGAACCTGGAAGCCATCGCCGGAGAGGGCGAGGCGCTGGTGGAGAAAGGCGCGGTCGAGAAGGCCCGGCGCAACCTGGCGCGGCTCCAGGGCCTGTGCGGCGACCGTTGCGGCGCGACCGAGACGCTTGCCGCCGCGCTCGCCAAGGGGCCTGCTCCGGTCGTGGTCACGGCCGAGGCGCTCAAGCCGGCGCCGGTGGTGACGAACTGAGCGGAGAACCGGGCCGCCTGCGTCAGATCAGGTCCGAAAACTCCTCCAGAACCGCCCGATAGACTCGCTTCTTGAACGGCACGATCAGTTCCGGGAGCAACCGGGGCTCGATCCATTTCCATTCGCAGAATTCGGGCGGCTGGTGCGCGGCAAGGTCGATGTCGGCATCCTGGCCGGTGAATCGGGCCAGCAGCCAGTGCTGCCGCTGGCCGCGATACTTGCCGCCCCAGAGCTTGCCCATCAGCTCGTCCGGGAGATCATAGAGCAGTTCCTGCCGCGTCTGGGCGAGCAGGCTGGCGTGATCTTCAAGGACCCCGGTTTCCTCCCGCAGCTCGCGCCAGGCGGCGGCCACCACATCCTCGCCCTTGTCGATCCCGCCCTGCGGCATCTGCCAGAAATCGCCCTCGCGATTGTCGATCCGCTTGCCGACGAAGACCAGGCCTTGCGGATTGACCAGCATGACGCCGACACAGGGGCGATAGGGGAGGGCGGAGAAGTCGCTCATGGGGCTCTGTTCGCAGGATAATCGGGGGACGGCCACCCGAAATTCAGCGCCGCGCAATGTTTCCGGGCACAAATTCCGGCAAGATCACCCCGGCGTTGGCATTGGCGCTTGACTAGCCCTGCCCCCCGGCCTTTGCCTAAGGCATAGAACGTTACGGTTTGGCACCTGACAGATTTTCTGAATTGTGCCGAACCCTTTGGGAAGACAAAGGGCGACAGCATAAGCGCGAGATGCGCCCGACAGAGGACGAGATGGCGACTATCCTGGCTGAAGCCGATTCCGCGGGAACCCCGCGCGACAATTCCGTTCCCGAAGCAGTGGTGGTCCGCTTTGCCGGCGACTCCGGCGACGGGATGCAGCTCACCGGCGGACAGTTCACCCTGTCGACCGCGCTCTCTGGCAACGACCTGGCGACCTTCCCGGATTTCCCCGCCGAGATCCGCGCCCCGCAGGGCACGCTGTTCGGCGTCTCGGCCTTCCAGATCAACTTCGGCTCGACCGAGATCACCACGGCCGGCGACCGGCCCGACGTGCTGATCGCGATGAACCCGGCCGCGCTCAAGACCAACGCCCCGGCGCTGAAGCCCGGCGGCCTGATCATCGCCGACACCGGCGAGTTCACCAAGCGCAACCTGGAGAAGGCGAAGTACGAGGTCTCCCCGCTCGAGGACGGCAGCCTCGCCAAGTGGGACGTGCTGGCCTTCGACATCTCCGCGCTGACGATCGAGGCGGTGAAGCCCTTCGGCCTCGGCAACAAGGACGCCCTGCGCTGCAAGAACATGTGGACGCTGGGCCTTGCGCTGTGGATGTTCGACCGCGACCGCCAGCCGATCATCGACGGGCTCAACGCCAAGTTCAAGGGCGACAAGAAGATCCTCGCCGATGCCAACATCGCCGCGCTCAACGCCGGCCATGCCTATGGCGAGACGGCCGAGCTGGCCGGGCCGCTCAAGCAGCAGCATATCGAGCCGGTGCCCAGCCCGGCGGGCCTCTACCGCACCGTCACCGGCGCGGAATCGATCAGCTATGGCCTGGTCGCGGGCGCGCAGCTTGCCGGCTTGCCGATGTTCTTCGGCGGCTATCCGATCACCCCGGCTTCCGCGATCCTTCACAACCTGGTGAAGATGAAGGAATTCGGTGTCACGACCTTCCAGGCCGAGGATGAGATCGCCGCGATCTGCTCCGCGATCGGTGCATCCTATGCCGGTCAGCTCGGCGTCACCTCCTCGTCCGGGCCCGGCATCGCGCTCAAGGGCGAGGCGATGGGCCTCGGCATCATGACCGAGCTGCCGCTGGTGATCGTCAATTCCCAGCGCGGCGGCCCTTCGACCGGCCTGCCGACCAAGACCGAGCAGTCGGACCTCTACCAGGCGGTCTACGGCCGCAACGGCGATGCGCCGATCCCCGTGATCGCCGCGCGCTCGCCCGCCGACTGCTTCGAGGTCGCGATCGAGGCCTGCCGCCTCGCGGTGAAGTACATGACCCCGGTCATGCTGCTGACCGACGGCTACATCGCCAATGCCGCCGAGCCGTGGAAGGTGCCTGATCCGGCCGATTTCGCGCCGTTCCCGGTCGAGTTCCTCGAAGAGAAGAACGGTGAAGGCGTCGTCCTGCCGTTCAAGCGCGACGAGCGTGGCGTGCGCCCGTGGATCAAGCCCGGCACACCCGGCCTGATGCACCGCATCGGCGGCATCGAGAAGGCGGTCGACACCGGCAACATCGATTACAATCCGGCCGTCCACCAGATCCAGACCGACGCCCGCAAGGCCAAGATCGACGGCATCGCCGCCGACATTCCCGCGCAGGATGTGTGCCTCGGCAACACCTCGGGCAAGCTGGCGGTGGTCGGCTGGGGCTCGACCTTCGGGCCGATCCACCAGGCGGTGCGCCGCGCGCGGGCCAAGGGCATCGACGTCAGCCATATCCATGTCCGCCATATCTGGCCGCTGCCGCAGAACCTGGGCGACCTGCTGAAGGGCTTCGACAACGTGCTGGTGCCCGAGATGAACACGGGCCAGTTCAAGACCGTGCTGCGCGACCAGTATCTCGTCGACGCGACGCCGCTGACCAAGACCAGCGGCCAGCCGTTCACGATTGCCGAGATCGAGGCCGCCATCGCCGCCTACTTCGACGGCATCCCGAACAACGAAGGCGGCGAAGTCGACGCCGACACGACCCAACTGCCCAGCATCGAGGCGGTCAACACCGACGGTCCCAACGCCGTCCCGGCCGCGGAGTAAGACGCATGAACGAGATGACCAAGATCAAGGTCGAGACCACCCTCAAGGACTGGGAGTCCGACCAGGAGGTCCGCTGGTGCCCGGGCTGCGGGGACTATGCGATCCTCAAGGCGGTGCAGCGCACCCTGCCGGACATCGGCGCCGATCCGGCCAAGACCGTGTTCGTCTCGGGCATCGGCTGCTCCAGCCGCTTTCCCTACTATGTCGAAAGCTATGGCTTCCACACGATCCACGGCCGCGCGCCGGCCTTTGCGACCGGCATCAAGCTCGCCAATCCTGAGCTGGATATCTGGATCGTGACCGGCGACGGCGACGGCATGTCGATCGGCGGCAACCACACGATGCACCTGCTGCGCCGCAACCTGAACTGCCAGGTCCTGCTGTTCAACAACGAGATCTACGGCCTCACCAAGGGGCAGTATTCGCCGACCAGCCGCCGCGGCACGCCGAGCCCTTCGACTCCCGGCGGCTCCGTCGATCGTCCGGCGCAGCCCTGCGCCTTCGCGCTGGGTTCGGGCGCGCGGTTCGTGGCGCGCGGCTTCGACGTGTCGAAGGAGCTTTCCAACGTGCTCAAGGCCGCTCATGCCCACCGGGGCGCGGCCTTCGTCGAGATCTTCCAGAACTGCATCGTCTACAACAAGGACCGCTTCGAGGACTTCGCCGCGCCCAAGGGCGCCGAGGGCAGCCAGCTCTGGCTCAAGAACGGCGAGCCGATGCTGTTCGGCAGCGAGAAGAGCGGCGGGGTCAAGGGCATCGCCCTCGATGTCGAGAAGCTGACGCTGAAGATCGTCGACGTGGCCGATGGCGATTGGCAGGCGGCCGGCGTGATCGTCCACGACGTGACCAACCGCGCGGTGGCGCACATGCTGGTCGAGATGCCGTTCGGCCCGTTCCCGATGGCGCTCGGCGTCCTCTACGACGATCCGCGCCCGACCTATGAGGACGAGGTGCTGGGCCAGGATGCGCAGCTCGTTGCGGGCAAGTCGCCGGACCTCGCCAAGCTCCTCGCCAAGGGACAGACCTGGACGGTGACCGAGGGCGGGCCTGAGCTTTAAGAGCGGAGCTTAGGGCCAGGCGCTTAGGGTCAGGCTGGCCCCCGACTTGTATCCCGGCCTCTTTGCTGCGACCCAGCGCGGATGGACAATCTCACCCATTCGCTGATCGGCGCGCTGCTCGGCCAGGCCGGGCTCAAGCGCAAGACCGGGCTCGCCATGCCGACGCTGATCGTCGCGGCGAACATCCCGGATATCGACGGCGTCTGCATGCCGCTCGGCACGGTGTCGCTGGCGATGCGTCGTGGGATCACGCATGGGCCGATCGCCATGCTGCTCCTGCCGCTGCTGCTGGCGGGCGCGATGATCGCCTTCGACCGCTGGCAGGCACGGCGCGGGACGCGACCGGCGGGGCGACTGCCGGTGCGGCCGATATGGCTGCTCGTGCTCGCCTATGTCGGCTGTCTCAGCCATCCGCTGTTCGACTGGATGAACTCCTACGGCATCCGCCTGCTGGAGCCGTTCTCGTCCCGGTGGTTCTATGGCGATGCCCTGTTCATCGTCGATCCCTGGTTGCTGGCGATCCTCGGCGCGGGCATCTGGCTCTCGCGGCGGCGGGAGCAGGCGCAGGGTGCGGCGGCCATGCGCCCCGCGCGAATCGCCATCGCGGGCGTCGTCGCCTACATCGCGATCAATCTCGTCATCAGCGGCGTGGCGGCCAGGCGCGTGCTTGATCATGCGCCCGATCCGGCCGTCGCGGTCGCCAATCCCATGCCGCTGACCTTCTGGAAGCGGGAAGTGCTGTGGCGCGGCGCGGGGCTGTACGGCAGCTATATCGTCACGCCTTGGGCCGACGTGCGCGAGGCGCGGCCGCCGCGCCCGATCGGCATGGACGATCCGCGCATCGCCGAACGCCTGCCCGGCAACGCCGCCGCCCGCGCCTTGCTGTTCTGGTCGCGGTTGCCCGTGGCCGAGGTGCGCGGCGATACCATCGTGCTTGGCGATCAGCGCTTCCAGGGGCGCGGCGGCGGAACCTTCACGGCCGAGTTGGAGCCGTGAGCCCTCACGGTCGAGCCTTGCCGGGCGATGATAACGATGAGCTAGCTTAGGATATTGCCGGGGAGGGACCTGCAGTCCATATAACCCGGCATGAGTACGCAGGCGCCGGTCAGGGGTACGGAGCTTGTTGTGGGCGGCAGGCGTCTCGGCATCGGCCCGCAATGGCTGGCGCGTGCCTTTTCGGGCGGCATCGGCAAGATCATCGACCGCATCGACGCCGGGCTCGCGCGCGGGTCGATCGAGGCGACCTTGCCCGATGGAACCGTGCGCCGGCTCGGCGGACGGGGAGCGGGCACGCGCGCCGAAGTGGTCTTGCACGATTGGCGGGCGCTGCTGCGCCTGGCGACGGGCGGATCGGTCGGCTGGTATCAGGCCTGGGAGGATGGCGAGTGGGAAAGCGCCGATCCCGTCGCGCTCTTCGCCCTGTTCATGGAGAACGGCACGACCCTGGGCAATGCCGGCCGCGCCCATGGGCCGTGGCGCTGGGCGGCGCGGATGGTGCACTGGCTTCATCGCAACACGCGGGTGGGCTCGCAGCGCAACATCCAGGCGCACTACGATCTCGGTAACGACTTCTACGCCCTCTGGCTCGACCCGACGATGAGCTATTCGTCGGCCCGCTTCGACGGCGGCGCGGCGAGGGACGTCGAGGGGCTGGAGGCGGCGCAGCGCCGCAAGATCGCCACCGTGGCCGATCGGGTCGCGGGCGCCGGGACCGTGCTGGAGATCGGCTGCGGCTGGGGCAGCCTGGCGGCCGAGCTTGCCGCGCGGGGCAGCAAGGTCACCGCGATCAGCCTTTCCGACGAGCAACTCGCCTGGGCGCGGGAGCGGGGCTTGCCGGACACCGACTTCCGCAAGGCCGACTACCGCGACATGACCGGCCAGTTTGCCGGGATCGTCAGCGTCGAGATGGTCGAGGCTGTGGGGCGCGAATACTGGCCCAATTTCTTCGATTGCATCGCGCGCTGCCTGGAGCCGGGCGGGCGGGCGGCGCTGCAATACATCGCGATCCGCGACGACCTGTTCGAAGGCTATGCCCGCAGCGCCGACTTCATCCAGACCTATGTCTTTCCCGGCGGCATGCTGATCAGCGAGCGTGAGTTCCGCCGTCTCGCCGCCGAGCGGGGCCTGGCCTGGGAGGATCAGGCGAGCTTCGGGCTCGACTATGCGGAGACCCTGCGCCTCTGGCGGGAGAAGTTCGACCGGGTGGTGGCGGAAGGCCGCCTGCCGCCGGGCTTCGACGATCGCTTCGTCAGGCTCTGGCGGTTCTACCTGATGTATTGCGAGGGCGGCTTTCGCGGCGGCGGGATCGACGTGGCGCAGGTGACCCTGGTGAAAGCCGGTTGAAGGTCAGGCCGGGCGGGCGCTTGCCCGGTCCGCTCACGGGAGGAGGGACGCGGGGCCGGGGCGGGTGCCCGCACGGCCTGACCAAGCCGGATCAGCGCAGCATCTGGCCGCCCTGGAACCTGGCGATGATATTGTCGTGGACGATCGGGCTCAGCAGCTGATGGAAGGCGCAGCCGACCAGGCTGTTGTTCCACCAGATCACTTCGCCCTGAAGCGATTCGAGGCCGGGCAGTTGCAGCCAGCAAACGGTGCCCGGGTGCATGCGGTTGATCGAGGAGCAGGAGAAACCCGATAGCGACAGGTCGTGCACCACGGTCTGGAACGCCTTGGCGCCCGAGGCGCGCAGCGAGGCGGGGATCGCGATCCGGGTGCGCGGGGCCGAGCGGTCCTCCTGCGCGGCGATGGCGTAGCGGTCCTGCGAGAAATTGCTGGTCGACATCGATTTGCCCTCCGTCCGCCTGCGCCGATCCGGGCGGCAGGCTTTGCGGATTATGGAGAGCGGTGGTTGCCGGGGCCTTATGCCGGCTGGTTAACGGTTTCGCGATGCGGGCTGGCGAACTGTTCACCAAGCAGGGCGACGAGCCGCTGCGCGACGGCCTCGGGCGGCTTGACCGAGGCCGGGTCCTCGCCCGGATAGGCCTTGGCGCGCATGGCCGTGCGGGTGGCGCCGGGGTTCACGATCGCGACCCGGACCTTGGACACGTTGCGCACTTCCTGGGCGTAGCAATCCAGCAGCACCTCGAAGGCGGCCTTGCTCGCGGCATAGGCGCCCCAGTAGGCGCGGGGGGCCGTGGCGACGGTGGTGGTCAGGCCGACGACGCGCGGGTCCGCGCTCTTGCGCAGCAGCGGATCGAACTGGGCGATCAGCGCTTGGGTGGCGAGGACGTTGGTGGTCAGCGCCTTGTTGAACGCCTTCTGGTCGATGTCCGCCACCGAGGTGAGCTGCGGCAGGATCGCCGCGTTGACGACCATGATGTCGAGCGCCTGCCAGCGTCCGGCGACGGCCGTGGCGAGGCGGGCGATGGCGTCGCTCTCGGTCAGGTCGAGCGGGGCGATGGTGGCATTGCCACCGGCGGCGAAGATCCGCTCCTCCACGGCTTCCAGCGCCTTGGTGTCGCGCCCGGTCAGGATCACGTGGGCGCCCCCGGCGGCAAGCGCTTCCGCCGTGGCTGCGCCGATGCCGCGGCTCGCCCCGGTGACGAGCGCCAACTGGCCTGCAAAGGGCTTCACGCGACTTTTTCGACCGGCAGCAGGCTGGGCTGGTCGGCATCGGTCGCGGCGAAATCGGTCAGCCGGGTCGGATAGTCGCCGGAGAAGCAGGCGTCGCAATATTGCGGGCGCACCTTGTTGCGCTGCGGCTCGCCCACGGCGCGATAGAGGCCGTCGATCGAGATGAAGGCCAGGCTGTCGGCCTGGATGAACTGGGCCATCGCCTCCACGTCCATCCGCGCGGCGAGCAGCTTGGACCGTTCGGGCGTGTCGACGCCGTAGAAGCAGGAATGCTCGGTCGGCGGGCTGGCGATGCGCATGTGCACCTCGGCCGCGCCGGCATCGCGCATCATCTGCACGATCTTGAGGCTGGTGGTGCCGCGCACGATCGAATCGTCGATCAGCACGATCCGCTTTCCGGCGACCAGGGCGCGGTTGGCGTTGTGCTTGCGCTTCACGTCGGCGTGGCGCGCGCCATCGGACGGCTGGATGAAGGTGCGCCCGACATAGTGCGAGCGGATAATGCCAAGCTCGAAGGGAATGCCCGATTCCTGGGCATAGCCGATCGCCGCCGGCACGCCGCTGTCGGGCACGGGGATCACGAGGTCGGCGTCGGCCAAGGCTTCCTTGGCCAGCTCCATGCCGATCTGCTTGCGCACTTCATAGACCGAGCGGCCGCCCATCAGCGAATCCGGGCGGCTGAAATAGACATGCTCGAAGATGCAGGGCCGCGCCCCGACCTGGGTGAAGGGCCGGTGGCTGGAGACGATGCCGGAATGATCGACCTGGACCAGCTCGCCCGGCTCGATCTCGCGGACGAACTCCGCGCCGACCACGTCGAGCGCGACCGTCTCGCTGGCGAAGATCACCGCGTCCCCGATCCGACCCATCACCAGGGGGCGGATGCCGAGCGGATCGCGGCAGGCGATCATGCCTTCGGGCGTCATGCAGATCAGCGAATAGGCGCCCTCGACCATGCGAAGGGCGTCGACGAAGCGGTCCAGCAAGGTGGGATAGCGGCTCGTCGCGACGAGGTGGATGATGACCTCGGTGTCGCTGGTCGACTGGAAGATGGAGCCCTTGGCGACGAGTTCCCGCTTCAGGGTCATCGCGTTGGAGATGTTGCCGTTGTGGGCGATCGAGAACCCGCCCGAGGCAAGGTCCGCGAACAGCGGCTGGATATTGCGCAGGCCCGAGCCGCCGGTGGTCGAATAGCGGACGTGGCCGGAAGCCATGGTGCCGGGCAGTTCGGCGAAGAGGCCGTTGTCCGAGAAAACCTGGGCGACATGGCCGATGCCGCGATGGGAGTAGAACTCCGTTCCATCGAAGCTGGTGATGCCGACCGCTTCCTGGCCGCGATGCTGGAGGGCGTGGAGGCCGAGGGCGGTCATGCCCGCAGCGTCGCGCGTGCCGATCACGCCGAAGACGCCGCATTCCTCATGCAGCTTGTCGCCGCCGATGTCCCACGGCATGCCATCCCGGAAGGGGTCAGTGATAAACATGGGAATCATCCGCCAGTCGCGCCCTGTGGGAGGGGCATTTGGCGCTTGTTGCCCCTGAAAGCAAGGGGATCGCCCGTGATTCGCCGCTGGGTGTCCCCGGTTGTGTCGCCTTCGGTTGACACGGCCTGACGATATGGACGGTGTCCTGAGGAATCTGTCGCCTTGCCCCGTGGGCCGTCACCTTGCACAGCCGGGCACGGGGGCGTAGCTCGGCTTGCCGGTTGGGGTGGCGGGTGGTCGTCATGCCTCGGGGTTCTGGCAGGTCGATGCAATGTAGGAAACCGAAACCCGGCTCCTGGAACGGGCCGCCTCGTTGGGGAGTGAGCGATCAAAGCGGTCCTGAAGATAGCCGGAGCAGGCTCACTCGTCATCGCCCTGTGGTTTGTGATGCCCATCGCCGCGATCATCTGCGCGCTTGCCTTGCTGCTGTGGTGGGTCGCGGCGCATGATGACGGCGTGGGGACCTATCTGTTCTTCACCGTGCTGGTCCTGGTCGTCCTTGCCGTGATGATCTTCCTTATTTTCGGCGCGGCGGTGATCCACAAGCTCGTCTGGGGTTGAGCCGCTTGCCACCCCGCCGCCGTCCCCCTAAACCCGCCGCGATGCTTTCCCAGCCCGACAGGCCATCCGCTTGATCCTCTCCCCCTTCGAATGGACCATCGCCAAGCGCTACATGCTGCCTGGCCGGGGCGAGGCGTTCATCGCGCTCGTCGCGGGGATCAGCCTGGTCGCGGTGATGCTCGGCGTCGCCGCCCTCGTCATCGTGATGAGCGTGATGAACGGCTTCCGCGCGGAACTGCTGGACAAGATCGTCGGGCTGAACGGCCACGCGATCATCCAGGCCTACGGCGGGCGGCTGGAGAACTGGCAGGGCGTGCTCAAGGAGGTGAAGGCGACGCCGGGCGTGGTCAGCGCCTCGCCGCTGATCGAGCAGCCGCTGCTGACCAGCTTCAACGGCCGGGTCGAGGCGATCCTGGTGCGCGGCAACACGGCCGAGGACATCGCCCGGCTCCAGGACAAGGTGAAGGTCGGCAACCTGGCCGAGTTGCAGGCCGGCTCCAGCAACGTCGCCATCGGCGTGCGGCTGGCGGAGAACCTGGGCGCGCGGATCGGCGACACGATTACCATCATCAACCCGCAGGGGCGCACGACGCCGTTCGGCACCGTCCCGCGCGAGATCGCCTATCACGTCTCCGCGATCATCGAGATCGGCATCTACGACTACGACAACGCCTATGTCATCATGCCGATACCCGATGCGCAGACCCTGCTGCTGACCGGCGAGGCGATCCAGATGATCGAGGTGAAGACCACCGATCCCGACACGGTCGGCCGGACGATGGAGCCATTGGCGCGCAAGCTTGCCGGGCAGGCGGTCGTCACCGATTGGAAGACGCTGAACGCCTCGCTGTTCCAGGCCCTGGCGGTGGAGCGGGTGGCGATGTTCGTCGTCCTTTCGATCATCGTGCTGGTCGCGGTGTTCAACATCCTGTCCTCGCTCATCATGCTGGTCCGCGCCAAGACCCGCGACATCGCGATCCTGCGGACGATGGGCGCGACGCGGACCTCTCTGCTGAAGATATTCGTCACCGCCGGCTTCCTGATCGGCGCCCTGGGCACGGTGGCCGGGCTGATCCTGGGCGCTATCTTCCTCTATTTCCGCCAGTCCGTGGTGCGGGGGGTGGAGATTGTCACCGGGCAGAACCTGTGGGACCCGTCGATCCGTTTCCTGACCGAGCTGCCGAGCCGCAGCGATCCCAAGGAGATCGTGGCGATCAGCGTCATGGCGCTGGTCTTCTCGTTCCTGGCGACGCTCTATCCGGCCTATCGCGCGGCGAGCACGGACCCGGTGCAGGTGCTGCGCTATGAGTGAGCCTGTCGTCCGCCTGACCGGCCTGACCCGCAGCTTCGAGCAGGGCGGGGTGCGCATCGACGTGCTGCGCGGGGTGGACCTGACAATCCAGCCGGGGGAGATCGTCGCGCTGCTCGGCCCTTCGGGCTCGGGCAAGTCGACCATGCTCCAGGCGATCGGCCTGCTGGAGGGCGGGTTCGGCGGAAGGATCGAGATTGTCGGCACCGATGCATCCACCCTGTCGGGCGACGCGCGCACCACGCTGCGGCGCGAGCATGTCGGCTTCGTCTATCAGTTCCACCACCTGCTGCCCGATTTCTCGGCCATCGAGAACGTCGTGCTGCCGCAGCTCGTCGCCCAGGTGAAGCGGGCGGAGGCCGAGGCGCGGGCGACCGAGCTGCTGACCGCTCTGGGCCTCGCGGCGCGCCTCCACCACCGGCCGAGCCAGCTTTCCGGCGGCGAGCAGCAGCGCGTCGCCGTGGCCCGCGCGCTGGCCAACCGGCCCGAGCTGGTCCTGGCCGACGAGCCCACCGGCAACCTCGACGAGGCGACCGCCGACCGGGTGCTGGGAGAGTTCGTCCGCCTGGTGCGGGGAGAGGGCAGCGCCGCGCTGATCGCCACCCACAACGAGCGGCTGGCCCTGGCGATGGACCGCGTGGTGCGGCTGCACGACGGCGTGCTGACCTGACCGAATCGTAATCGAAAGCGCCTTGATTTCGGGCCTCCGAGTGCCAAACTCGGATGTGGACGGGAGCTATCGAGGACAGACTTCATGAGCAACGCCCCCAGCACTTTCCGCGCCGAATCCGGCCAGGACGTCCATTTCGACTGGGACGACGCCGCGGAATTGCATCGACGCGGCGACGACGGGTTGCTCTCCGGGTTCAAGGCGGTGAGGCGCGGGCAACTGGCGGAGCTGATCCGCTTCATCATGCACCTGCCCGAGCAGGAACGGCGCGACTACGCGATCGAGAAGGCCGGCGACCATCGGCTCGAATGGCCGGAGATCACCG